>NZ_NCVN01000084.1:0-107476 GCF_002096925.1 Streptococcus mitis
AAAGCCTCTTTGAGAGGCAAGTGACGAGTCAAGAGCAATAAGGCTTGAACAAAGTGAAAGCCAGCGTCTTTAGGCGCTGGCTGGTAATTTGGGCTTATAGCTCTGGGACAAACCACCCGTTTGACGGGTGGTCATGATTGTCAGGAAAAATAAAAAATTTAGAACTTTTAGTGGGAATTACGAATAGATAGATAAGGAAGAAAAAGGAGGAGTGTTTATGTATGTGACTGGTTTTTATCCGTGGTTCATTAAATTATTTTTCAAATAAAATTTAATTAATTGTACATTTTCGAATTATTTTTCGAATAAATAAGTGAGAAGAAAAGGAAGGAGATTACGCGATGTATTTACCAATCTTATTACCATGGTTTATCAAATGGTATTTAAAATAAATGAAATTTACCTGTTCATTTTAAATCACTTCTCAAATAGATAAGTGAGACGAAAAGGAAGGAAAAGGAATTCAGTAATTTATCTATTCTGGTTTTTAAAATGGTTTAAGAGCCAGAAGTCGTAAACTAAAAAATAGAAATAAAGGAGAAAAAAGATGACAAATTTTGACAAAATGGAACAAAACTTTGTAACTCTTACAGAAGAAGAGTTGATGAATGTAGATGGGGGAGCGTTGCCTCTTGTAGCTTGGGTAATCGCTAATCCCGTGACGGCAGCCAAAATTGCTGGTGGAGTTGCTGCAGTGGGAATTGCAGGTTATCATTATGTGACAGGTAAGTGGTAAAAATTAAAGGAGAAATTGCTATGGAAAAATCTATTTTAAAATTTGAAAAAATGACTAATACAGACTTGCAGGAAATTCAAGGGGGAGCATTACCTCTCCTTATCCCTATTGCCGCTGGTTTTGTTAAAGGATTTGTATATACTGGTGGAGCTATTCTGACAACTCGAGCACTCTTATCAGGTAATTAGGAGTTTCTTATGAAAACATTTTTATTAGGTTTTGCTGAAGGGTATTTTATCGTATCGCTCATAGTCTACATCGCAACGTATTTGATTTTGAGAAATCCAATCAATACCCTATTTTATCCAGAAATTTACCCTGTTTTATTTGGGCTCTTTTATCTAGGATATAAGGTCAATAAAAAGCACGTAGAGTGAGCAGTTAAGAATGACTTGTTAGTCTGCACTGAAAATGGTTAGGGTAGAATCTAAGAATGCATCACATTGGAGTTTAATATGAAATTCGTTAAATCAATATTGAAAGTTTTGCCTGAAATCATGGTATTACTTAGTTCAATGTCTTATATCATCGTCAGATTAGTAGCTGACATAAATAAAGTTTCTTTACCTACTTGGTTTGATAATTCTAATATACCTACGGTTGCATTATTTATGATGGTCTTCATTCTTTTATACAGAAGTAAAGAAAAAAAGAATCGATAAATTTGAAGCAGTAGACGTTCTATAGGGAATAGGTGTCTTATAGTAACGAATCAAAAAAAGGAGTAACTATGAATCGTAATTTAGAACGGTGTTATCTATTCTGACTAGGAATGGATCATACCATAGGTGGCTTAGAAATAGTAGGGACATTAGTAATTGAAGTAATAAATAGGATGTCGTAAGTGTTACTATCAATGATTTATTTGTTCCAAGTTTGCCTAGGGTGTCAGTAAAACATCACTTTCCTTTCATATCATATTTTAGGTAGGACATTTGTTCTGCCTATTTTTTTATCCCAAAAGTGCATTTGGGAGGGAGATAGGCGCATTTGGGGAGGAAGTCCAGTTTTTGTTTGGGAATTGGGGTAAGATAGTTGTTATCAGATGAGTTTAGGAAAAGGAGATGAATATGAAATTTGGGAAACGTCACTATCGTCCGCAGGTAGATCAGATGGATTGCGGTGTAGCTTCATTAGCCATGATTTTTGGCTACTATGGTAGTTACTATTCTTTGGCTCACTTACGAGAATTGGCCAAGACAACCATGGATGGGACAACGGCTTTGGGCTTGGTCAAGGTGGCAGAGGAGATTGGCTTTGAGACGCGGGCCATTAAGGCGGATATGACGCTCTTTGACTTGCCAGATTTGACCTTTCCTTTTGTTGCTCATGTGCTTAAGGAAGGGAAATTGCTCCACTACTATGTGGTGACTGGGCAGGACAGGGACAACATTCATATTGCCGATCCAGATCCTGGGGTGAAATTGACCAAACTGCCACGTGAGCGTTTTGCGGAAGAATGGACAGGAGTGACGCTTTTTATGGCACCTAGTCCAGACTACAAGCCTCATAAGGATCAAAAAAATGGCCTGCTCTCTTTTATCCCTATATTGGTGAAGCAGCGTGGCTTGATTACCAATATCGTTTTGGCGACACTCTTGGTAACCTTGATTAACATTGTGGGTTCTTATTATCTGCAGTCTATCATTGATACCTATGTGCCAGATCAGATGCGTTCGACGCTGGGAATTATTTCTATTGGGCTGGTTATCGTCTATATTCTCCAGCAGATCTTGTCTTACGCTCAGGAGTATCTCTTACTTGTTTTTGGGCAACGTTTGTCCATTGATGTGATTTTATCCTATATCAAGCATGTTTTTCACCTGCCGATGTCCTTTTTTGCGACACGCAGGACAGGGGAAATTGTTTCTCGTTTTACAGATGCTAACAGTATCATCGATGCACTGGCTTCGACTATTCTTTCGATTTTCCTAGATGTGTCAACGGTTATCATTATTTCCCTTGTTTTATTTTCACAGAATACCAATCTCTTTTTCATGACCTTATTGGCGCTTCCTATCTACACAGTGATTATCTTTGCCTTTATGAAGCCGTTTGAAAAGATGAATCGGGATACCATGGAAGCCAATGCGGTTTTATCTTCTTCTATCATTGAGGACATCAACGGTATTGAGACTATCAAGTCCTTGACTAGTGAAAGTTCACGTTATCAAAAGATTGACAAGGAATTTGTGGATTATCTGAAGAAATCCTTTACCTATAGTCGGGCAGAGAGTCAGCAAAAGGCTCTGAAAAAAGTTGCCCATCTCTTGCTCAATGTCGGCATTCTCTGGATGGGGGCTGTTCTGGTCATGGATGGCAAGATGAGTTTGGGACAGTTGATTACCTATAATACCTTGCTTGTTTACTTTACAAATCCTTTAGAAAACATCATCAACCTGCAAACCAAACTTCAGACAGCGCAGGTCGCCAATAACCGTCTGAATGAGGTTTATCTGGTAGCTTCTGAGTTTGAGGAGAAGAAAACAGTTGGGGATCTGAGCTTGATGAAGGGAGAGATGACTTTCAAGCAGGTTTACTATAAGTATGGTTATGGTCGAGATGTCTTGTCAGATATCAATTTGACTATTCCGCAGGGTTCTAAGGTGGCTTTTGTGGGAATCTCAGGGTCAGGTAAGACGACCTTGGCCAAGATGATGGTTAATTTTTATGATCCAAGTCAGGGAGAGATTAGTCTGGGTGGTGTCAATCTTAATCAGATTGATAAAAAAGCCCTGCGCCAGTATATCAACTATCTGCCTCAACAGCCCTATGTCTTTAACGGAACGATTTTGGAGAATCTTCTCCTTGGAGCCAAGGAAGGGACGACTCAAGAGGATATCTTACGGGCGGTCGAATTGGCAGAGATTCGGGAGGATATCGAGCGTATGCCACTGAATTATCAGACAGAGTTGACTTCGGATGGGGCAGGGATCTCAGGTGGTCAACGTCAGAGAATTGCTCTGGCGCGTGCTCTCTTGACAGATGCGCCTGTCTTGATTTTGGATGAGGCAACTAGCAGTCTGGATATCTTGACTGAGAAGCGAATTGTCGATAATCTCATGGCTTTAGACAAGACCTTGATTTTCATTGCTCACCGCTTGACCATTGCTGAGCGGACAGAGAAGGTTGTTGTCTTGGATCAGGGCAAGATTGTTGAAGAAGGAAATCATGCTGATTTACTTGCACAGGGTGGCTTTTACGCCCATTTGGTGAATAGCTAGAAAGAGGAGAGGATGAAACCAGAATTTTTAGAAAGTGCGGAGTTTTATAATCGTCGTTACCATAATTTTTCCAGTCGGGTGATTGTCCCCATGTCCCTTCTGCTTGTGTTTTTACTTGGCTTTGCAATATTTGCAGAGAAGGAGATGAGTTTGTCTACTAGAGCTACTGTCGAGCCTAGTCGAATCCTTGCAAATATCCAGTCAACTAGCAACAATCGTATTCTTGTTAATCATTTGGAAGAAAATAAGTTGGTTAAAAAGGGAGAACTGTTGGTTCAATATCAAGAAGGGGCAGAGGGTGTCCAAGCGGAGGCCTATGCTAGTCAGTTGGACATGCTCAAGGATCAAAAAAAGCAATTGGAGTATTTGCAAAAGAGCCTGCAAGAAGGGGAGAACCACTTTCCAGAGGAGGATAAGTTTGGCTACCAAGCCACCTTTCGCGACTACATCAGTCAAGCAGGCAGTCTTAGGGCTAGTACATCGCAACAAAATGAGACCATCGCGTCCCAGAATGCAGCAGCTAGTCAAACCCAAGCCGAAATCGGGAACCTCATCAGTCAAACAGAGGCTAAAATTCGCGATTACCAGACAGCTAAGTCAGCTATGGAAACAGGTGCTTCCTTGGCCAGTCAGAATCTAGCCTACTCTCTCTACCAGTCCTATAAGTCTCAGGGCGAGGAAAATCCGCAATCTAAGGCCCAGGCTGTTGCTCAGGTAGAAGCACAGCTCTCTCAGTTAGAATCCAGTCTTGCTACTTACCGTGTTCAGTATGCAGGTTCAGGTACCCAGCAAGCCTATGCGTCAGGCTTAAGCAGTCAATTGGAGTCTCTCAAATCCCAACACTTGGCAAAGGTTGGTCAGGAATTGACCCTTCTAGACCAGAAAATCTTGGAGGTGGAGTCAGGTAAGAAGGTACAGGGAAATCTTTTAGACAAGGGGAAAATTACGGCGAGTGAGGATGGGGTGCTTCATCTTAATCCTGAGACCAGTGATTCTACCATGGTTGCAGAAGGTGCTCTACTAGCCCAGCTCTATCCATCCTTGGAAAAAGAAGGGGAAGCCAAACTTACAGCTTATCTCAGTTCAAAGGATGTAGCAAGGATCAAGGTCGGTGATTCTGTTCGCTATACTACGACTTATGATGCCAAGAATCAACTTTTCCTAGATTCTACTATTACAAGTATTGATGCGACAGCTACTAAGACTGAAAAAGGGAATTTCTTTAAAATCGAGGCGGAGGCTAATCTAACTTCGGAGCAGGCTGAAAAACTTCGATATGGGGTGGAAGGTCGCCTACAGATGATTACGGGCAAGAAAAGTTACCTGCGTTATTATTTGGATCAATTTTTAAACAAAGAGTAATGTTCGTGTTTTTAGAGTTAAATTATTTTAAAACTGTGAGAAAGATTCTTCTTGCAGTTTTTTCTTTATGTTTTTAGAAGTTACTACGTTATTTATTCGGCTAAATTCTTGTAATTTTAGGTTTTTTATGGTAGAATGTGCTCAAGTAATACGAAAGGCGAACTTTAAAATGTCAAAACAATTGATCTATTCGGGAAAAGCTAAAGATATCTATACAACTGAGGATGAAAATCTTATTATTTCAACTTACAAGGACCAGGCGACTGCTTTCAATGGTGTCAAGAAGGAGCAGATTGCAGGTAAGGGAGTATTGAATAATCAGATTTCATCTTTTATTTTTGAGAAATTAAATGCGGCGGGTGTGGCGACTCACTTTGTGGAGAAACTTTCGGACACGGAACAACTCAATAAAAAGGTTGAGATTATTCCTTTGGAAGTCGTGCTTCGCAACTACACGGCTGGTTCCTTTTCAAAACGTTTTGGTGTAGACGAAGGAATCGCCTTGGAGATTCCGATTGTTGAATTTTACTATAAAAATGATGATTTGGATGATCCATTCATCAATGATGAGCATGTGAAATTCCTACAGATTGCGGATGACCAGCAGATTGCCTACTTGAAGGAAGAAACGCGTCGTATCAATGAACTTTTGAAAGGCTGGTTTGCTGAGATTGGTCTTAAGTTGATTGACTTTAAGCTAGAGTTCGGTTTTGACAAGGATGGTAAGATTATCTTGGCAGATGAATTTTCACCAGATAACTGCCGTTTGTGGGATGCGGATGGCAACCACATGGATAAGGATGTTTTCCGTAGAGGATTGGGAGAACTAACAGACGTTTACGAGATTGTCTGGGAAAAGTTGCAGGGGTTGAAATAATCTGTTTGTAACGGAAAACCT
Source organism: Streptococcus mitis (assembly GCF_002096925.1). Lineage (GTDB taxonomy): Bacteria > Bacillota > Bacilli > Lactobacillales > Streptococcaceae > Streptococcus > Streptococcus mitis_AF. Next base: position 6,221 of record NZ_NCVN01000084.1, read on the forward strand.
TCGTCTCTCAAATAAAAGGACTCAGGCTGAAAAGGTCCCCCAGACCTTTTCACTCCGCAGGGGACTAGGTGAACTAACAGACGTTTATGAGATTGTCTGGGAAAAGTTGCAGGAATTGAAATAAGAACCTCAAGGTCGTTGGAACATTGTAAGAGCTGAAATAAAGGAATAAGGATTGATGGATAAACGTATTTTTGTTGAAAAAAAGACTGATTTTCAGGTCAAGTCAGAGAGTTTGGTAAGAGAGCTCCAACACAACTTGGGACTTTCAAGCTTGAAAAGTATTCGTATTGTGCAAGTGTATGATGTCTTTAGCTTGGCTGAGGACTTGTTTGCGCCTGCAGAGAAACACATCTTCTCTGAGCAGGTGACAGACCATGTCTTGGACGAAGCTGCTGTGCAGGCGGATCTTGCTAACTATGCTTTCTTTGCCATTGAAAGCCTGCCAGGTCAATTTGACCAGCGTGCAGCATCTTCACAGGAAGCCTTGCTTTTACTAGGAAGTTCGAGTGATGTAACAGTCAATACCACTCAACTTTACTTAGTCAATAAAGATATTGATGCGACTGAGTTGGAAGCAGTCAAGAACTACTTGCTCAACCCAGTTGATTCTCGCTTCAAGGACATCACGACAGGGATTGCCAAGCAGGAATTTTCAGAGTCAGACAAGACCATTCCAAAATTGACTTTCTTTGAAAGCTATACAGCAGAAGACTTTGCTCGCTACAAGGCTGAGCAAGGGATGGCCATGGAAGTGGATGATTTGCTCTTTATCCAAGACTATTTCAAGTCAATCGAGCGCGTGCCGACGGAAACAGAACTCAAGGTTTTGGACACTTACTGGTCTGACCACTGCCGTCACACAACTTTTGAGACAGAGTTGAAACACATTGACTTCTCCGCATCGAAATTCCAAAAGCAATTGCAGGCGACCTATGACAAATATATTGCCATGCGTGAGGATTTGGGGCGTTCTGAAAAACCGCAAACCTTGATGGATATGGCGACTATTTTCGGTCGTTATGAGCGTGCTAATGGACGTTTGGATGATATGGAAGTGTCAGACGAAATCAATGCTTGCTCAGTAGAAATCGAAGTGGATGTTGATGGTGTGAAAGAGCCATGGCTCCTAATGTTCAAGAATGAAACTCACAACCACCCAACGGAAATTGAGCCATTTGGTGGGGCGGCTACTTGTATCGGTGGTGCTATTCGTGACCCATTGTCAGGTCGCTCATATGTTTACCAAGCTATGCGTATCTCAGGTGCTGGTGATATTACAGCACCGATTTCGGAAACTCGTGCTGGGAAATTACCACAACAAGTCATTTCTAAAACAGCGGCTCATGGTTATTCTTCTTACGGGAATCAGATTGGACTTGCAACAACCTACGTTCGTGAATACTTCCACCCAGGCTTTGTAGCTAAACGCATGGAGCTAGGTGCTGTTGTCGGAGCGGCTCCTAAGAGCAATGTTGTCCGTGAAAAACCGGAAGCGGGAGATGTGATTATTCTCCTTGGAGGTAAGACTGGACGTGATGGTGTCGGTGGTGCGACAGGTTCTTCTAAGGTTCAAACAGTTGAGTCCGTGGAAACTGCTGGTGCTGAGGTTCAAAAAGGGAATGCCATCGAAGAGCGCAAGATTCAACGTCTTTTCCGTAATGGCGATGTCACTCGTCTTATTAAGAAATCCAATGACTTTGGTGCTGGTGGTGTCTGTGTAGCTATCGGTGAATTGGCAGACGGTCTTGAAATTGACCTAGACAAAGTGCCTCTTAAATACCAAGGCTTGAATGGTACCGAAATTGCCATCTCTGAATCTCAAGAACGGATGGCAGTTGTGGTTCGTCCTGAGGATGTAGATGCCTTCGTTGCGGAATGTAACAAAGAAAATATTGATGCTGTTGTAGTTGCGACAGTGACGGAAAAACCAAATCTAGTCATGCACTGGAATGGTGAAACCATTGTCGACTTGGAACGTCGTTTCCTTGATACCAATGGTGTGCGCGTGGTCGTAGATGCTAAGGTTGTGGACAAGGATGTCAAACTCCCAGAAGAGCGTCAAACATCTGCTAACACACTTGAAGTTGATACCCTTGCGGTTCTGTCTGATCTCAACCATGCGAGTCAAAAAGGATTACAGACTATCTTTGACTGCTCTGTTGGACGCTCAACGGTTAATCACCCACTTGGTGGTCGTTACCAACTCACACCAACTGAGGCATCTGTGCAGAAATTACCAGTTCAACACGGTGTGACTCATACTGCGTCAGTCATGGCTCAAGGATTCAACCCATATGTAGCTGAATGGTCTCCATACCACGGTGCTGCCTATGCGGTGATTGAAGCAACTGCTCGTTTGGTTGCTGCTGGTGCCAAATGGTCTCAGGCTCGTTTCTCTTACCAAGAGTACTTTGAGCGCATGGACAAACAAGCTGAGCGTTTTGGTCAGCCGGTAGCTGCTCTCCTAGGCTCTATCGAAGCTCAGATTCAGCTTGGCTTGCCATCTATCGGTGGTAAGGACTCCATGTCTGGTACTTTTGAAGAATTGACAGTACCGCCAACCTTGGTTGCTTTTGGAGTGACAACAGCAGATAGCCGTAAGGTGCTCTCTCCAGAATTTAAAGTTGCTGGGGAAAACATCTACTACATCCCAGGTCAAGCTCTTGCTGCAGAGATTGATTTTGACTTGATTAAGTCTAATTTTGCTCAGTTTGAAGACATCCAAGCTGGTCACAAAGTGACATCTGCATCAGCTGTCAAATATGGTGGTGTGGTTGAAAGTTTGGCACTTGCTACTTTTGGAAATCATATCGGTGCAGAAGTAACCTTGCCTGAACTTGAAACGGCTTTGACAGCACAATTGGGCGGATTTGTCTTCACTTCCCCTGAAGAAATCGCTGGAGTAGAGAAAATTGGACAAACAAGTGCAGACTTTACACTGGCTGTCAACGGTGTGAAGCTAGATGGACAGAAACTTGACAGTGCCTTCCAAGGGACATTGGAAGAAGTTTACCCAACAGAATTTGCCCAAGCCAAAGAACTAGCAGAAGTTCCAGCTGTCGCTACTAACACAGTCATCCAAGCTAAAGAAAAAGTTGAAAAACCGGTAGTCTATATCCCAGTCTTCCCGGGAACCAACTCAGAATATGACTCAGCTAAGGCTTTCGAAAAAGAAGGAGCAGAGGTCAACTTAGTACCATTTGTGACCTTGAATGAAGAGGCTATTGTCAAGTCAGTTGAAACGATGGTTGACAACATCGGCAAGGCTAACATCCTCTTCTTTGCAGGTGGTTTCTCAGCTGCGGACGAGCCAGATGGTTCAGCTAAGTTTATTGTCAACATCCTGCTCAATGAAAAAGTGCGTGTAGCTATTGATAGCTTTATCGTCCGTGGTGGCTTGATTATCGGTATCTGTAATGGATTCCAGGCCTTGGTCAAATCAGGTCTTCTTCCATACGGAAACTTTGAAGATGCTAGCAGTACTAGTCCAACCCTCTTCTACAATGATGCCAACCAACACGTGGCCAAGATGGTGGAAACCCGTATTGCCAATACCAACTCGCCGTGGTTGACAGGGGTGCAAGTGGGCGATATCCACGCTATTCCTGTTTCGCACGGTGAAGGGAAGTTTGTCGTGACGGCTGAGGAATTCGCTGAACTCCGTGACAATGGACAAATCTTCAGCCAATATGTTGACTTTGATGGAAAACCAAGTATGGATTCTAAGTACAATCCGAATGGTTCTGTAAATGCTATAGAGGGAATTACTAGCAAAAACGGCCAAATCATCGGTAAGATGGGCCACTCAGAACGTTATGAAGACGGTCTTTTCCAAAACATCCCAGGAAATAAAGACCAGCACCTGTTCGCGTCAGCGATTAAATACTTTACTGGAAAATAAGACTTACAGATTTTCTAATAGATAGTATCAGTAATGTAAAAGTCATGTAGATTTAGCTCTTGGTGCTACACAAATAAAAATTAGGTATAAAAAATGACATACGAAGTAAAATCTCTTAATGAAGAATGTGGTGTTTTCGGTATCTGGGGACATCCAGATGCTGCTAAATTGACCTATTTTGGTCTCCACAGTCTTCAGCACCGTGGTCAGGAGGGGGCAGGAATCCTCTCCAATGATCAGGGGAAACTAAAGCGGCATCGCGATATGGGTCTTCTATCAGAAGTCTTCAGAAATCCTGCTAACTTAGATAAATTGACAGGAACTGGTGCAATTGGGCATGTGCGTTATGCGACTGCTGGCGAAGCTTCTGTAGATAACATTCAGCCTTTCCTCTTTCGATTCCATGATATGCAGTTTGGCTTGGCTCATAATGGAAACTTGACCAATGCAGCCTCTCTCAAGAAAGAACTGGAACAAAGAGGAGCGATTTTCAGCGCGACTTCGGACTCGGAAATCTTGGCCCACCTCATTCGTCGCAGTCACAATCCGAACTTGATGGGAAAAATCAAGGAAGCGCTCAGCCTTGTCAAAGGTGGTTTTGCCTATATCTTGCTGTTTGAGGATAAGTTGATTGCGGCCCTTGACCCCAATGGTTTCCGTCCGCTTTCTATCGGGAAAATGGCCAACGGAGCGGTGGTGGTTTCCTCTGAAACCTGTGCTTTTGAGGTTATTGGTGCAGAGTGGATTCGTGATTTGAAGCCAGGTGAGATTGTGATTATTGATGACAAGGGCATCCAGTATGATAGCTATACAGATGATACTCAGTTAGCAATCTGTTCTATGGAGTATATCTATTTTGCTCGCCCTGATTCTAATATCCACGGTGTCAATGTTCATACGGCACGTAAACGTATGGGTGCCCAATTGGCGCGTGAATTTAAGCATGAGGCAGATATCGTGGTCGGTGTGCCCAATTCTTCCCTCAGTGCAGCCATGGGATTTGCGGAAGAATCTGGTTTGCCAAATGAAATGGGTCTTATCAAGAACCAATACACCCAACGTACCTTTATCCAACCGACTCAAGAATTGCGGGAGCAAGGGGTACGGATGAAATTGTCTGCAGTTTCTGGTGTTGTCAAAGGCAAGCGTGTTGTTATGATTGATGACTCTATTGTACGAGGAACAACTTCTCGTCGGATCGTTCAGCTTTTGAAAGAAGCGGGTGCGACTGAAGTTCACGTTGCTATTGGTAGTCCAGCGCTAGCTTATCCATGTTTCTATGGGATTGATATCCAGACCCGTCAGGAGCTGATTGCGGCCAATCATACGGTTGAAGAAACGCGCCAAATCATTGGTGCGGACAGTCTGACCTACCTTTCTGTTGAAGGTTTGATTGATTCGATTGGGATTGAAACAGATGCGCCAAATGGTGGTCTCTGTGTCGCTTACTTTGACGGTGACTACCCAACACCTCTCTACGACTACGAAGAAGATTATCGTCGAAGTTTGGAAGAAAAGACTAGTTTTTACAAATAGATGACAGATCTTCCGTTAAAGAAAAGGAATATAAAAATGACAAATAAGAATGCTTATGCTTCACGTCTCACCACTGACTAAAAGCTATAGCATTTGTCAGTAGACGCTTTCTCCTATGGAACCAAAGCTAGAGACCTGACTAGTATTTTTAGATAAAATAATTGTTTATCTAAAAATACGTCGCAGTCTTTCCCAAAAAAAAGAAAAGGAATAAATAGATGACAAATAAAAATGCATACGCTCAATCGGGCGTGGATGTTGAAGCGGGTTATGAAGTTGTTGAACGGATTAAAAAGCACGTGGCTCGTACGGAGCGTGCAGGTGTCATGGGAGCTCTTGGTGGCTTTGGTGGTATGTTTGACCTTTCAAAGACTGGGGTTAAAGAACCCGTCTTGATTTCAGGAACTGATGGTGTCGGAACCAAGCTCATGCTGGCTATCAAGTACGACAAGCACGATACCATCGGTCAGGACTGTGTGGCCATGTGTGTCAATGATATCATTGCTGCAGGTGCGGAGCCCCTCTATTTCCTTGACTATGTAGCGACAGGGAAGAATGAACCAGCTAAGCTAGAGCAAGTCGTTGCTGGTGTGGCAGAAGGTTGTGTGCAGGCAGGCGCTGCTCTCATTGGTGGGGAAACGGCTGAAATGCCTGGCATGTACGGCGAAGATGACTATGACTTGGCTGGTTTTGCAGTTGGTGTGGCTGAAAAATCTCAAATCATTGACGGCTCAAAGGTGTCTGAAGGAGATGTTCTTCTTGGACTTGCTTCAAGTGGGATTCACTCCAATGGTTACTCTCTCGTCCGTCGTGTTTTTGCGGACTACACAGGTGAGGAAGTCTTGCCAGAATTGGAAGGAAAGAAACTCAAGGAAGTTCTTCTTGAGCCGACTCGTATCTATGTCAAGGCTGTATTACCACTCATCAAGGAAGGGTTGGTCAACGGCATTGCCCACATCACTGGTGGTGGCTTTATCGAAAATGTCCCTCGTATGTTTGCAGATGACCTAGCTGCTGAGATTGAAGAAGACAAGGTTCCCGTGCTTCCAATTTTCAAAGCCCTTGAAAAATACGGTCAGATCAAACATGAAGAAATGTTTGAAATCTTCAATATGGGTGTGGGGCTTATGCTGGCAGTTAGCCCTGAAAATGTAAGTCGTGTCAAGGAATTGTTGGATGAACCAGTCTATGAAATTGGTCGCATCGTCAAGAAAGAAAACGAAAGTGTCATCATCAAATGAAAAAAATAGCGGTTTTTGCCTCTGGTAATGGCTCAAATTTTCAGGTGATTGCCGAAGAATTTCCAGTGGAGTTTATCTTTTCAGATTACCGAGATGCCTATGTGCTGGAGCGTGCAGAGCAACTCGGCGTTCTGTCCTATGCTTTTGAACTTAAGGAGTTTGAGAGCAAGGCAGACTACGAAGTAGCCATTGTCGAACTCTTGGAAGAGCACCAGATTGACTTGGTTTGTCTAGCAGGCTACATGAAAATCGTTGGGCCAACCTTATTGGCGGCTTATGAAGGACGAATCATTAACATTCATCCAGCCTATTTGCCAGAATTTCCAGGAGCTCACGGAATTGAGGACGCTTGGAATGCTGGTGTTGCTGAGAGTGGTGTGACCATTCACTGGGTGGATTCAGGTGTGGATACTGGAAAGGTTATCAAACAAGTACGCGTACCACGATTAGCTGATGATACCATCGAAAACTTTGAAGCTCGCATTCATGAGGCAGAGTACAAGTTGTATCCAGAGGTGTTGGATAGTTTGGGAGTGGAGAGGAAGTGTTAAATATGGTAACAACTATAGAGGTTAATAAACAGACTGTAAAGGAATTACTTGGATCAGGGAAAAATAAGAAATTCGCTATTCCAGAATATCAGAGACCATATGCATGGACAACTGATCAGATTCAGACTCTATTTGATGACTTAGTTGAGTATACCAGTGGTGAAGAAAAAGACAGTACATACTTTTTAGGCACTATTGTAGCATATGAGAATGATGAGAACGAACAAGAAATTATAGATGGGCAGCAACGCATTACTTCTTTATTTTTGCTTTTAAGAGCTCTAATTCTAAACTGAGTTCTATGAGTGAAACTCTTCAGTCAAAGAATTTTATGCGACAGATTGAAGCAGCAATGTGGGAACAAGATGAACTTACGGCAGAAGTTGATTTTGAAAAAGTCTTAATAGTTTCAAGAGTTGTTGGTGAAGAAGAAAATAATATTTTTACAAATATATTAGTTACGGGAGAAACAGAAAAAGGAAGAAAAGACACTTATTCTGAAAACTATAAGTTATTTGTGGAGTTAATTGAAGATTATGCAAGTAAAGAACCAGAATTGTTTTACTGGTTTATTCAAAATGTTTTAAATAGAGCTATTTTGCTTCCTATTACTGCTGATTCACAGGATACTGCACTGACAATATTTTCTACACTAAATGATAGAGGACTAGCTTTATCTGATGCAGATATTTTTAAGGCTAAGATATATAACTATATAGACAATAGTCAGAAAAAGGATTTTATCGAAGAGTGGAAACTGATTGATGAATCCGCATCAAATGCAAATGAGAGTATTCAAAAGTTGTTTTATTACTATATGTTTTATCTGAGAGCTAAAGAGAATGATAGAAATACTACAACTCCGGGTATTAGAAAATACTATTCTCAGAATCAATTTGAAAAATTATATCAAAGTGACTTATTGACGAATCTTCGTTTACTAGTAAGTTTATGGACAGTTATTAATAATAGGATAGTTGTGGAAGGCGAGAATTGGTCAGAGAATAAAGAAATTCTTAAAGTACTGGATTCTCTATCCTCTTATCCGAATGAATTTTGGAAGTATCCTGTAGTAATATATTATTTACGTTACAAAAGCTCTGAAAATTTTGAGTCAGATTTTTTGAACTTTTTAAGAAATTTATTTGCAGTTTTGTCAGCAAGGTACGTAGTTACTCCAACAATAAACGCAGTCAAGCGTAGTATTTTAAATTTGAATGCCTCAGTTTATCAATCTAAAACACCTAAATTTGATTTCTCTTTAGTTGATGAAGAAGAATTCAAAGAAAAAGTAAAGAATGCACATCGAAATACGGTTCGGATGCTTCTAAAGGTACTGGCTTATCAAAAACAAGATGAATTATTACCAGAAAAATGGGAAATAGAGCATATTTTACCTCAAAAGTGGCAAACTAGTTTCTTTCCAGATAATTCAGAAAGAGAAGTTAGGGATTTGATAGAACATATTGGTAATAAGATACCTTTTGAGAAGAAACTGAATATTATTGCTAGTAACGGATATTTTGCTAAGAAGAAGAAACTTATCAAAAATCATCAATTACATTGGTACAAGATTTATCTAAGGATAAAAGTGATTGGAGACTTGATGAAATTCGTGAAAGAGATATCCGCATTGCTGATGAACTTATAAATTTATTATCAAGTTGGGGATTGAATAAGATTTCTGAAGAATATATGGAAACAAGACAATTTAAAATTGAAATTCCTACAGAACTTACAGATAATTATATAAATTTTTTAAAAATGTTTCAAAAAGTTGATTCAGATGAAGTTCGTCAACAATTTTTAGATATATAAACTAGGAATGAAAGGAAGAAAAATGACTAAACGCGTCTTAATCAGCGTCTCAGACAAAGCGGGCATTGTTGAATTTGTCCAAGAACTTAAAAAACTCGGTTGGGAGATCATCTCAACAGGTGGAACCAAGGTTGCCCTTGATAATGCTGGGGTGAACACCATTGCCATCGATGATGTGACTGGGTTCCCAGAGATGATGGACGGTCGTGTCAAGACCCTTCATCCAAATATCCACGGTGGGCTTCTCGCTCGTCGTGACCTTGATAGCCATTTAGAAGCGGCTAAGGACAATCAGATTGAGCTTATCGATCTTGTTGTAGTTAACCTTTACCCATTTAAGGAAACCATCCTCAAACCAGATGTGACTTATGCGGATGCGGTGGAGAATATCGATATTGGTGGTCCATCTATGCTTCGTTCAGCAGCGAAGAACCACGCCAGCGTAACAGTTGTTGTAGACCCAGAGGATTATGCTGTGATTCTTGACGAATTGTCAGCAAATGGTGAAACGACTTATGAAACGCGTCAACGTTTGGCAGCCAAGGTTTTCCGTCATACGGCAGCTTATGATGCCTTGATTGCAGAGTATTTTACAGCTCAAGTGGGTGAAAGCAAACCTGAAAAGTTGACCTTGACCTATGATCTCAAACAAGCCATGCGTTACGGTGAGAACCCTCAACAAGACGCGGACTTCTACCAAAAAGCTTTGCCGACTGATTACTCCATTGCTTCAGCCAAACAGCTTAACGGTAAGGAATTGTCATTTAATAATATCCGTGACGCTGATGCGGCCATTCGTATCATCCGTGATTTTAAAGACCGTCCAACCGTTGTGGCTCTCAAACACATGAACCCATGTGGAATTGGTCAAGCTGATGATATCGAAACAGCTTGGGACTACGCTTATGAGTCTGACCCAGTGTCTATCTTTGGTGGTATCGTTGTTCTCAACCGTGAGGTGGATGCTGCGACAGCTGAGAAGATGCACGGCGTTTTCCTTGAAATCATTATCGCACCAAGCTATACGGATGAGGCGCTAGCCATTTTAACCAACAAAAAGAAAAACTTGCGTATCCTTGCCTTGCCATTTGACGCACAAGACGCTAGCGAAGTGGAAGCAGAATACACAGGCGTAGTAGGTGGACTTCTGGTGCAAAACCAAGACGTGGTCAAGGAAAGCCCAGCTGACTGGCAAGTGGTGACCAAACGCCAACCAACTGAGACAGAAGCGACAGCTCTTGAGTTTGCTTGGAAAGCTATCAAGTATGTCAAATCAAATGGTATCATCATCACCAATGACCACATGACACTTGGTGTTGGCCCGGGTCAAACCAACCGTGTGGCTTCTGTTCGCATCGCTATTGATCAAGCTAAAGACCGTCTGGACGGCGCTGTTCTTGCTTCGGATGCCTTCTTCCCATTTGCGGATAATGTGGAAGAAATCGCCAAAGCAGGTATCAAGGCCATCATCCAGCCAGGTGGATCAGTCCGTGACCAAGAATCCATTGAAGCTGCGGATAAATATGGCCTGACCATGATCTTCACAGGTGTGAGACATTTTAGACATTAAGAACGTAAAGGAAAGAAAACAGTTTCTTTCCTTTTTTGCGTAAAAACGTGGAGTGAAACAAGATTAAAACGAACGTTTGTGGTATAATGTTAGTAAATAATTCGCAAAAGAGGTTGTAAGATGAAGCTGTTAGTTGTCGGTTCGGGTGGTCGTGAACATGCGATTGCTAAGAAGTTGCTTGAGTCAAAAGAGGTAGAAAAGGTTTTTGTTGCTCCTGGGAATGATGGGATGACTCTGGATGGTTTGGAGGTGGTAAATATCTCCATTTCCGAACATTCTAAATTGATTGAGTTTGCCAAAACCAACGATATTGCTTGGACCTTTATCGGGCCAGATGACGCCCTTGCGGCTGGGATTGTGGATGATTTCCATGCAGCTGGTCTCAAAGCCTTTGGTCCGACAAGATTGGCAGCTGAGCTGGAGTGGTCCAAGGATTTTGCCAAGGAAATCATGGTCAAATACGGCGTTCCGACAGCAGCCTATGGCACATTTTCAGATTTCGAGGAAGCCAAGGCCTATATCGAAAAGCAGGGTGCGCCTATCGTGGTCAAGGCGGATGGCTTGGCGCTTGGGAAGGGTGTCGTCGTTGCGGAGACGGTTGAGCAAGCAGTCGAAGCAGCTCACGAGATGCTTTTGGACAATAAATTTGGTGACTCAGGTGCGCGTGTAGTTATTGAGGAATTCCTTGATGGGGAGGAATTTTCACTCTTTGCCTTTGTCAATGGTGATAAGTTCTACATCATGCCAACGGCTCAGGACCACAAACGTGCCTACGATGGCGACAAAGGGCCTAACACAGGTGGTATGGGAGCTTATGCGCCAGTTCCTCACTTGCCAGAGAGCGTGATTGCCACAGCGGTTGACACCATTGTCAAGCCAGTCCTTGAAGGGATGATTAAAGAAGGTCGCCCTTATCTGGGTGTCCTTTACGCAGGGCTTATCTTGACAACTGATGGGCCTAAGGTCATCGAGTTCAACGCTCGTTTCGGAGATCCTGAAACGCAAATCATCTTGCCTCGTTTGACATCTGACTTTGCCCAAAATATTACGGATATCCTCGATGGCAAGGAGCCAAACATCACGTGGACAGATAAGGGTGTGACTCTGGGTGTGGTTGTCGCATCAAACGGCTATCCGCTAGACTATGAAAAAGGTGCCAAGTTGCCAGCCAAGACAGAAGGCGACATCATCACCTACTATGCAGGGGCTAAGTTTGCGGAAAATAGCAGAGCACTGCTATCAAACGGTGGACGTGTCTATATGCTCGTCACCACATCCGATACCGTTAAAGAATCCCAAGAAACCATCTACCAAGAACTCTCCCAACAAAAAACAGAAGGCCTCTTCTACCGAACAGATATTGGAAGCAAGGCAATTAAGTAAAGATATAAGAATAACGCGACGAAGTCGCCAAATATGATAATGGTCGTTTGATTTGCGAGCGTTAGCGAGCTAATATAGAACAATCACCGTCGTTGTGAAAGAACGATTGAATGACAATCCAATCGTTCAGGGAAATTGGAAGACCTTGGGCTTCCAATTTAGGCATGAGACACCTTTGGTGGCTGCTGCCGTCCCTCACAACCTAAGGTGATTGAAAAAAGAAAGGAAAATTATGACCAAACCAATTATTTCCATCATCATGGGCTCAAAATCCGACTGGGCAACCATGCAAAAAACCGCCGAAGTCCTAGACCGCTTCAGCGTTGCTTACGAAAAAAAGGTTGTATCTGCCCACCGCACACCAGACCTCATGTTCAAGCATGCAGAAGAAGCGCGTAGCCGTGGTATTAAGATCATCATCGCAGGTGCTGGAGGCGCAGCCCACTTGCCAGGAATGGTAGCTGCCAAAACAACTCTTCCAGTCATCGGCGTGCCAGTCAAATCACGCGCGCTTAGTGGCGTGGATTCACTCTATTCTATAGTACAGATGCCGGGTGGAGTACCAGTAGCAACCATGGCTATTGGTGAAGCAGGTGCGACTAACGCTGCCCTCTTCGCCCTCCGTCTCCTTTCAGTAGAAGATCAGGCTATCGCGACAGCATTGGCAGATTTTGTAGAAGAGCAAGGAAAAATCGCAGAGGAGTCTACAAATGAGCTCATCTAAAACAATCGGAATTATAGGTGGCGGTCAGCTGGGTCAGATGATGGCGATCTCAGCTATCTACATGGGTCATAAGGTTATCGCTCTGGATCCTGCGGCGGATTGCCCAGCTTCTCGTGTGGCGGAAATCATCGTGGCACCTTATAACGATGTGGATGCCCTCCGTCAGTTGGCAGAGCGCTGTGATGTTCTTACCTATGAATTTGAAAATGTCGACGCCGATGGTTTGGATGCTGTCATCAAGGATGGGCAGCTCCCTCAAGGAACAGATCTGCTCCGCATTTCACAAAACCGTATCTTTGAGAAGGACTTCCTTTCAAACAAGGCAAAAGTCACTGTGGCACCTTACAAGGTTGTGACTTCTAGCCAAGACTTAGCAGATATCGATTTATCGAAAAACTATGTCCTCAAGACTGCGACAGGTGGCTATGATGGGCATGGACAAAAGGTCATTCGCTCAGCAGAAGATTTGACAGAAGCCTATGCGCTAGCTGACTCAGCAGACTGCGTTTTGGAAGAATTTGTCAATTTTGATCTTGAAATTTCGGTTATCGTTTCTGGGAATGGCAAGGATGTGACGGTTTTCCCAGTTCAGGAAAATATCCACCGTAACAACATCCTCTCTAAGACCATTGTGCCTGCCCGCATTTCAGAAAGTCTAGCTGAGAAAGCTAAAACTATGGCAGTGCAAATCGCAGAACAACTGAACCTTTCTGGAACGCTATGTGTGGAAATGTTTGCGACAGCTAATGATATTATCGTCAATGAGATTGCCCCACGCCCACATAACTCAGGACACTACTCAATCGAAGCCTGCGACTTTTCGCAATTCGACACGCATATTTTGGGTGTTCTGGGAGCACAATTACCAGCCATCAAACTGCATGCTCCAGCTGTCATGCTCAATGTCCTCGGTCAACACGTCGAGGTCGCTGAAAAATATGTCACAGAAAATCCAAGCGCCCACCTTCACATGTATGGTAAAATAGAAGCGAAGCACAATCGCAAGATGGGGCATGTGACTTTGTTTAGTGATGAACCAGATAGTGTGGGAGAGTTTGGGAAAGGGATTGATTGGTAATGCCTATAAAATACTATGAAATCAAGAAATTACTTCGTGAGGAAGTTACTTTATTTGATTCACTTATAAGTAAATTTTTAAAATATTTCTTGCTGTATTCCTTTATAGTGATGTTTTTGGGGATTGGACTTTATGGAACTTCTAAAAGTGGTAGTAGTTCTACTAATTCTAGTGAGAGTATGCTTTTTATAGTGATTTCTCTATTTATGGGAGCTTGTTATCGTACTACCATTGTTTTAGAGAAACTTAATTTAAAGAATATTGCTATTAAATTTAAAAAAGGGAAATTTTTAGATGAGGAACAAGTACGCTTGTTGATTTCAGAAGTAGACTTATCTCTGAAAAAAATTAGTCATTTTGCAAATTGGAGTTGCGGTATTTTGGCTACTATATTAATTTTTGCTGTTACAACTTTGGTAAATTTTTTAAAAGAGACACTAACCTCTCAAGAAATTAGCGAACTTTTTACCGATAGAACTGGATTACAAAACAATTTAATTTCATTTTTAGCTAGTTTAGCTATGTTAGTTATATTTTGTATTTTATTTTACTATCTTACTGTTCAAACGTTTACATATAATAGACGATTTGTTGTGACAATCTTAAAAAGTAGTTTATATATAACTGAAGAAGATGAAATAATGGGAGGTTTTTGGAATAAAGTAGTATATGTAAAAGAGAATTTTTGGAAGTAACAAAATTATTTAAATCTTTGTCCATGCCTATGTGGAAGATAGTAAAGGAAATGCTGTGGTGGAAGTCATGTTCGCAAGTAGAGACTATGAAAGGGTACAAGCTAAATATGAGAAACTAGTAGCTCATCCCTCAGAAAACTATTTAGCAATTTATGATGTACCGTTAGATAAAGATTTGAATACACTGGATCACTATCCATCTCTATGGATTGGGGAAGAGGAGTTTGAGTAATCATGGAATTACTTTAACAGAAGTGAGGAATTATGGTTTTAACGGATGAGCAGATTGATTGTCTTAAAAATCAGTTTAAAATTGATGAGGTTTTGGGCTCTATTGATTATAGTTTCATAGAAATTTTAGGTCAAGGAGGCCAAGGTGTAGTAGTTTTGACAAAAGATAGTGATGGCATTGAAAAAGCTGTTAAAATCATGAAACTACCAACTTCCGGTGGCACTGCAAATAAGGCAAAAATTGAGAGACTAAAAAATGATATTGAATTTTGTTCACAATATAATCACGAAAATATTATTCAATATCAGTTACATGGAGAATATCCAAATAACGGACAAAGAGCTCAATTTTTATATGCAGTAATGGATTATTTCCCTAAAAATTTTCGGAATGTAATTGATGAATTTGAAAGTTATTCACCAGAACAAAAATTAGATTATTTAATTCAATTATCTAAGGGTATAAATGCTGCTCATGATAAAGGAATAATTCATAGAGACATCAAGCCAGAAAATATTTTAGTAAGAGATGAAAATTTGGTTTTAAGTGACTTTGGAATTGCGCATTTTCAAGGATCTGATTTAACTGTTGCAGATGATTTACTAGCAAATAGAAATTATTTATCGCCAGAACAAAAGAAAATTGGAGCAGCCCTTAACATCACATTTGCGTCAGATGTATATTCTTTTGGGTTAATCATTAATGAATGCTTTACAGGAGAAAATCCAGACGGGTCAGAATATAAGCGTATTTGGTATACTTATCCTTATCTCTTTGAATTAGATAAGTTAGTTGATAGATTAATTAATCCGTCCCCAGACTTAAGGCCATCAAGTGACAGTGTTCGTATGGATTTGAAACTTTTAAAAAGTGATTTAGATAGAAAAAAATTTCAATTGCAAAATGTAGTTATTGATAATGATAATATTGAAGATAGAGATAAAGATAGAATTTTAAAGATATCAAGTGAGGATTTACTTTTTTCACAGTTTGTTTTGAATGAACTTCCAGATAAAAGTTTGAATGAATTGAATCTAAATTACCATTGTTCGATTAATTATCGTGTCACAGATGAATTGTACTCTAACTTTCTACTCCAACAAATAATGGATAGATGTGAGTCTACTTTTTCGTATGAGAGTGTACACTATCTCTCTAATAATTTATATATACCTCTTAATCTTGTTGATAATTCAGAAGATAAAGAATTATTTAATAAAATGCAACAAATCTTGCAATCTATAAATGGTGACAAAGTTATATCTGGAAAAATTTTAAAATTTTTCAGTTCTTGTAGCAGTTATCATTGTAAGGAAATATTGAGAGATATTGATATTATTATTCAAAATACTAAAGAAGAAATATTTGGGGTTCCAATTCTATATTTAATAAAATATTTAAGAAAAAATCATTTCAAGTTGAATCAGTCAGAAAAACTTTATGATAAAATTAGGTTGGATTGGACAAATTATAGAAGTGAATTCAAAGATACTCCTTTAGAACTAGCGCTTTTTGAAAGAAATCTAGATTTTTATCAAAATAAGAGAAATGAGATATTAAAAATTTTGGGAACGATTGCTCTCCAATTTCCTATGGACTATTATGAAATTGATTCTAAAAACTATTCATTGAAGTTTGACAATCAGTTTAATCCAAGGATATTTTGGAGATTTAAGTATTATTGTTTATCAAAAACGAAAAAGGGTTCTATATTTGAAGCAGATGTTTCAAACTTATTTAGAAATATTAGAATTAATGATGAAGAAGGTATAGTGGAATTAGTTATTTCTACAGATTTTGATGTAGAAGTTACATTGTCTAAAATTTTTATAGATAATTATAGTGAGGAATAAAATTATGATCGACCGTTACTCTCGCCCTGAGATGGCGAACATTTGGAGTGAAGAAAATAAATACCGTGCTTGGCTTGAGGTGGAAATCTTGGCTGACGAGGCATGGGCTGAGTTGGGGGAAATCCCTAAGGAAGATGTAGCTTTGATTCGTGAAAAAGCGGACTTTGACATCGACCGTATTTTAGAGATTGAGCAGGAGACTCGTCACGATGTGGTGGCTTTCACACGTGCGGTTTCTGAGACTCTTGGTGAGGAGCGCAAGTGGGTCCACTATGGTTTGACTTCTACCGATGTGGTAGATACAGCCTACGGTTACCTCTACAAGCAGGCCAACGACATCATCCGTCGTGACCTTGAAAACTTCACCAACATCATCGCTGATAAGGCTAAGGAGCACAAGTTCACCATCATGATGGGGCGTACCCACGGTGTGCACGCTGAGCCTACAACTTTTGGTCTTAAATTGGCGACTTGGTACAGCGAAATGAAGCGCAATATCGAGCGTTTCGAGCATGCAGCTGCTGGAGTGGAAGCTGGTAAGATTTCTGGTGCGGTTGGTAACTTTGCCAACATCCCACCATTCGTAGAGCAATATGTCTGCGACAAATTGGGTATTCGTGCTCAAGAAATCTCTACACAGGTGCTTCCTCGTGACCTTCACGCTGAGTACTTTGCAGTACTTGCAAGTATCGCGACTTCTATCGAACGTATGGCAACGGAGATCCGTGGTCTTCAAAAATCAGAACAACGCGAAGTAGAAGAATTCTTTGCTAAGGGGCAAAAAGGTTCATCAGCAATGCCTCACAAACGTAACCCAATCGGTTCTGAAAACATGACTGGTCTGGCGCGTGTTATCCGTGGTCACATGGTGACAGCCTATGAGAACGTGGCTCTCTGGCACGAACGTGACATCTCTCACTCATCAGCTGAGCGCATCATCACACCAGATACGACCATCTTGATTGACTACATGCTCAACCGTTTTGGAAATATTGTCAAGAATTTGACAGTCTTCCCAGAAAACATGATCCGCAACATGAACTCGACATTTGGTTTGATTTTTAGCCAACGCGCTATGTTGACCTTGATTGAAAAAGGCATGACCCGTGAGCAAGCCTATGACTTGGTGCAACCAAAAACGGCCTACTCTTGGGACAACCAAGTAGACTTTAAACCGCTTCTCGAAGCAGATCCAGAAGTAACATCACGCCTCACACAAGAAGAAATCGACGAAATTTTCAACCCTCTTTATTACACTAAACGAGTGGATGATATCTTTGAACGTCTTGGACTTGGTGATTAATTAAAAAATAAACAGCGAGCTTTAATCTCGCTGTTTATTTTTTATCGAAAAGACTTAGTCTTCTTTTCTTTTAGTGAGTCCATAGGCTGCTAGTGTGGTCATGAGTCCTGCGACTACTAGTCCTGCAGAATGCTGACTTCCTGTTTCAGGAAGTTTTTTCTCTGTTACCACAGGAGCTGGAGCTTGAGGAAGAGCTTTGTTTTCCTCAGCAGGAGCAGTTGATGGAGCTGGTTGGCTTGGGATTTCTAGTTTTGGTTTTTCTTCAGCAATAGCGGTTTGTCCGTTTTCATCACCTACATGAGTTACTAGGGTTCCGACTTCGACTACTTGTGTAACAGCTTCCTGTGCTACGACACTATTTACAAGTGTTTTCACTTCCTTGCCATCAACAGTGCTCACAGAGTAGAAGTTTGTACGGCGACCGTTGACACCTTTAGTAATGACTTGTGTTTTTCCTTTGAGTAAGAGTGGATTTTCACGAGTAACAGTGGTAAATGGAATTTCTTCTTCTTGGATATCCAGTTTAGGTTTTACTTCAGTAGTTGGTGCAAGACCATTTTCATCCCCCTTGTGAGTTACAGGAGCACCAACTTCGACAACTTGGTTAACAGCTTCTTTGGTTACCTGGCTATCAAGGACTGTTTCTGTTGTTTTTCCATTTTCAGTAAGGACAGAGATGTAATGAGTTCGTTCACCTTTGACTCCTGCTGTAATAATGTTTTCCTGACCAGCTGGGAGGTTAGGATTTTCTTTCTTGATAACTTCAAATGGGATTTCTTCAGTTCTTGTGATGAGTTCTGGTCTGGTTTCAACATTGGCAGCTACTTCATTTTCATCCAGGCTTCCTGAGTGAGTTGCAGCTGGTTTGAGACCTAAGCGAGCAGCTTTTAGTTTGGCTACAAGTGTGTCAACCTCAGATTGTTTATTACGGTTGAGGTTGTAATTTAGAGCAGTTTTAGCTGCACTTAGGGCCTCCAAGCTTTCCTTGCTGTATCCTTCTAAGTTTTCAGGAATTTGTGCGATTTCTTCGCGGAGAGCATTATAATTAGCTCGGAAGTAGTCTTTGTTGTGGTCTGCAAAGGCAGTCATGAGTTCAAAGATTTCTTCTTCCTTGTACTCTGCACTTGGCTTGTCTGCCCAGATAGCAAGCATACTGCCGACTGTTGGAAGGTCTACTTCGGGATACTTAGTAGAAGCAAGTTGATTGAATGGAACTTTACCAGAATTTTCAACAGCTTTTGATAGTGGATAAGCTTCGTCTGGTTTATGATTGCCTAGAACATAATACCAGTCTCCATTGGTGTTGAGGAGTTTGTATCCTTTACTTGCCAGGTACTGAGGAGTTGCAAGGTTGTAACCCCACCATCCTTTAGACCAGTAAGAGATGATGACATCCTTATCAAACTCAACATCGTCCTTGTCTTCATAGTAGAAGCCATCGTTGAAGGCCATTGGTTGAAGCCCTCTTTCTTTGGCCATGGCAGCGAGGGTGTTGGCATATTCGGCAAATTTGCCATAGAGTTGATACCATTTGAGGTAGTACCAGCCTTGGGCACTAGTCGCATCGTTAGCGTATTCGTCAGTACCAAAGTTGAAAATCTTTGTTTTTCCTGCAAAGAAGTCCATGTATTTACCGATGAGGGCTTTTACAAAGTTCATCGCTTCTTCGTTTCTCAAGTCCATAGTTGTTTTGGAGACTTTGTCAAAGTGGGCTTGAGGATTTTTAATACCCAATTTTTCCATGGCAACCAGCATAGCATCCATGTGACCTGGGCTGTTGATAGCTGGGATGAGACCGATACCCTTAGATTTAGCGTATTCAATTAGTTCTGTCACTTCTGCCTGTGTAAGCGCAGTCCCATTTGGATCGTCGTAGTAAGCTTTTGTTCCTTGGATGATGGCATTTTTGACATCATCACTTGCATAGGTTTTTCCGTTAGCAGTGATGGTCATATCATCGAGTAAGAATCGAAGTCCGTCATTTCCTAGAAGGAGATGGACATCAGAATATCCGAGCTCACTGGCCTTATCTACGATGCGTTTGAGTTGGTCAAGAGTAAAGTATTTGCGTCCAGCATCGATTGAAATCACCTTGTTTTTAGCAAGTTTTTCAACCTCACGTTTAGCATCTTCTTCTTTTTGAGCTTCTGGTGTGAAGGTCAAATTGCTGACTGCTTCTTGAAGTTTTGCAATTGCTTGGTCAATCGTGTCTTGTTGGGCACGACTGAGGTTGCTATCAAGTGAACGGATGACTTTTGCCGCTTCGTTAACTGCTGCGACGCTTTCTGCAGTATAACGGTTAAGGTCTTTTGGTACCTCGTTAAGTGCTTGTTCTGCAGACTCATAATCAGCTGCGAAGTATTCAGCATTAGAATTTGCGAATTGACGCATGAGTTTGAAGAGGCGTGATGGTGAATAACGTGCAGATGGAGTGTCAGCCCAAGCAGCTACCATACCACCGATGAATGGAATAGTTGCTCCGTCGGATTTTGGTACCGAAGTGATTGGAGTGTTCTTGATACCGTTTAATCCTTGATCAAGGTTGTACCAACCTTGGCCATCTGCATTTCGCCCAAGAACATAGTACCAAGCGTCGTTAGTGTTTAGGATTTGGTGACCTTTTTCTACTAGAAGTTTAGAAGAAGCGACGTCGTAACCTCCCCAACCACCAGTCCACATTGAAACGATGATATCTTTGTCAAAAGTTCCGAAGCTAGTATCACTATTGTAGTAAATACCATCATTGAAGGCCATTGGTTTTAGACCGTGCGATTTTACAATACGAGCTAGGTCATTGGCGTAGGCAATAAATTTTTCATATCCTTTTACAGGGTAGCCTTCGTTTGGATAGTATTTATCAGCTTGAAGAACGCTCCAACCTTTAGCGTTTGTTGCATCATTGGCATATTCATCAAGTCCGATGTTGAAGATTTCAGTCTTTTTCGCGAAATAAGCAGCATATTTATCGATAAGGGCTTTTGTAAAAGCGACTGCCTGTTCGTTGTCAAGATCTACAGTACGAGCTGATTCCTTCCCAAAATAGTTAAAGTTAGGGTTTTGGATTCCCAATTCTTTCATGGCATTGAGAATCGCATCCATGTGACCAGGACTATTTACTGTCGGAATGAGACCGATGCCTTTATCTTTGGCATAGTTAATCAGATCTGTCATTTGACTTTCTGTTAAGTGATTGCCGTTTGGATCGTTGTAATAATCATTCGTACCTTTTTCAATGGCACGTTTGACATCGTCACTCGCATAGGTCTTGCCGTTAGCTGTGATGCTCATATCGTCCAACATGAAGCGGAGCCCATCATTTCCAACTAATAGGTGTAAATCAGTGTAGCCATAATGTTTCGCTTTGTCAATGATTTCCTTGAGTTGTTCTGGTGAGAAATATTTACGTCCAGCATCAATAGAAACAATTTTCTTTTTCGCTAGCTTTTCATTAGTTTGAGTGGCACGTTCAGTAGTCGGAGCGAGTACAGCAGGAGTAGCAGGCTCGTTTTTCTTCTCAGTATTGGCACTCTCTCCGCTTTTTTCCACTTGAGTTGTGTTTTCTGATTCCGTAGTAGGGGCTGGGCTGGCATGTTCTGTTACTACTGGTGTTACCACATTGTCTGTTTTTGGAACAACTGTGTTAACAGTATCTTTTTCAGTTTTAACTTCCTCTTTTATGGTTTTATCAGCTTGTTTTACAAGTTTTTCTTCTTTATCTTGAATTGGTGCTTCTGATGCTTGTGGGCTATCCGGCACAGCTTGCAAAGTTTCAGTAGCTTTTGGTGCTGGTGTGAGTCCATCTGCAGATACGACTTGCGCACTGAAGGTAAATCCTATCAGTACAGAAGCTGCTCCGACTGCATACTTGCGGATTGAGAAACGCTGTTTCTTGTCTAGTTTCATGATAAAACCTCCTTGATACAACTATTTTGATAACGTTTACATAAAACCAATTTAATTTTATTATCTATATAGTAAAAAGTCAAGCAGGTTTATATAAGAACTATAATAAATGGAGGAAATCATAAGATTTTGGAAATGATAATTTATATAAGAAGGTAAAATTAAGGAAAAATCAGTGATTTTTAACTTGTTTTTAGTAAAAGTGCTACAAATTAAATAAAGATATTTAATAGCGTTTTCATAGTCGCTTTTTCATGCTATAATATATATAGAAAAAGCCTGAGCAAGGCTCAAGCTTTTTCTTAGTGATCACGGTCACATGAAATGAATTTGATTTTGTAGTAATCTGCTCGTTTATATGTTTCGCTGTATGCGAGAACTTGACCAGTAGACTCTAGTTTAGTAGTCTTGGTTTGTAAAACGGTTGGGAATTGTTCATCGACTCCGAGGATCGAAGCCGCATGTTCTGGAGTTGGAAATGCTATTTCATTGATTTCTTCAAAATGTTCATCATTCATGTGAATGTGGTAATCCAATTTGAAACGGTTATAGATAGAGCTATAATATTCAAGATTTGGATAATTTGCGTTGATGTATTGTTCTGGAATGTAAGATGTATGGTAGATGTACACAACACCACCTGTTTCGCGAACACGTTCAATCTTGTAGTAGAACTGATCTCCGCGTAGTCCAAGTTTTTCTAAGTAGCTTAGTTTGTTTCCACGCTCAATAGAAAGGACGGTAACTTTATCATCTTTAGTTTCAAAAACTTCTACATCTGAAAACTCTACGAGTTTGTGTTTACGTGCGCGTGAAACGAATGTACCCTTTCCTTGTTGACGGACAATATAGCCATCCTTGGCAAGGTCGTTTAAGGCGCGGACAACTGTGATAGAACTCACATCATACATTGCAATCAATTCAGCTTCAGTGTAGAATTTATCTCCACTGGCAAATTGACCAGAAATGATTTTGTTCTTTAACTCATCTTTAATATATTGATACTTTGGAATTGCCATATTTTCACCTCGATTTTCCTTCTCAGTTAAAGATTTTACCATAAAACTGGAAAGAATAGTAGCCTTTTGAATAAAAAAATTAGAATAATAGGCTATAAGGTTAATTTACATAGAAATTAATAGAATTTCTTACATCTTTATACATGTCAATTAAGATGAAATTATTTCTTGAGATAGTAAGGTTTTATAAGTTTTTTTGTAAAAATTAGTAAAAATGAAAAAAATCGTGAAAACCTATTGACAAATGTAAGATATTGAGTTATATTTACTATATCAACAAATGAAAGCGTAAACTTTAGTTGTCAGAAGGTAAGAATATGACACGATTTGAGATACGGGATGATTTTTATCTCGATGGAAAATCATTTAAGATTTTATCTGGCGCCATTCATTATTTTAGGGTTCCTCCAGAAGATTGGTATCATTCGCTCTATAACTTGAAGGCTCTTGGTTTTAATACAGTAGAGACTTATGTGGCCTGGAATTTACACGAGCCTCGTGAGGGTGAGTTTCACTTTGAAGGAGCTCTGGATTTGGAGCGATTTCTCCAAACGGCACAAGATTTGGGTCTCTACGCTATCGTTCGTCCGTCGCCCTTCATCTGTGCGGAGTGGGAATTCGGTGGCTTACCAGCTTGGCTCTTAACCAAAGATATGAGGATTCGTTCCTCAGACCCAGCCTATATTGAGGCTGTCGGTCACTACTATGACCAGCTCTTGGCACGGTTGGTTCCACATTTGTTGGACAAGGGTGGCAATATCCTCATGATGCAGGTTGAAAATGAGTATGGTTCTTATGGCGAGGATAAGGCTTACCTGAGAGCCATTCGACAGTTGATGGAAGAGCGTGGCGTAACCTGTCCTCTCTTTACATCAGATGGTCCATGGAGAGCTACTCTGAAAGCTGGAACTTTGATCGAAGATGACCTCTTTGTAACAGGAAACTTTGGTTCTAAAGCTCCGTACAACTTTTCACAGATGCAGGAATTCTTTGATGAACATGGCAAGAAATGGCCGCTCATGTGTATGGAGTTCTGGGATGGCTGGTTCAATCGTTGGAAAGAGCCGATTATCACACGGGATCCGAAAGAGTTGGCAGATGCAGTTCGAGAGGTTTTGGAACAAGGCTCTATCAATCTCTACATGTTCCATGGTGGTACAAACTTTGGTTTCATGAATGGTTGCTCAGCTCGAGGGACTTTGGACCTGCCACAAGTTACATCTTATGATTACGATGCCCTTCTGGATGAAGAAGGAAATCCAACTGCCAAATATTTGGCAGTCAAGAAGATGATGGCAACACATTTCCCAGAGTATCCCCAGTTGGAACCACTCTACAAAGAGAGTATGGAGTTGGATGCTATTCCACTGGTTGAAAAAGTTTCCTTGTTTGAAACCTTGGATAGCTTGTCCAGTCCTGTAGAAAGTCTCTATCCTAAAAAGATGGAGGAGTTGGGACAAAGTTATGGCTATCTACTCTATCGAACAGAAACAAACTGGGATGCAGAAGAAGAAAGACTTCGTATCATTGATGGTCGAGATAGAGCCCAGCTTTATGTCGATGGTCAGTGGGTTGAAACCCAATATCAGACAGAGATTGGGGAAGATATTTTTTATCAAGGTAAAAAGAAAGCGCTATCTAGGTTAGATATCTTGGTAGAAAATATGGGGCGTGTCAACTATGGACACAAGTTCTTAGCGGATACGCAACGTAAGGGAATTCGGACAGGGGTTTGTAAGGATTTGCACTTCTTACTAAACTGGAAACACTATCCACTCCCACTAGATAATCCTGAGAAAATTGATTTTTCAAAAGGATGGACCGAAGGACAACCAGCCTTTTACGCCTATGACTTTACAGTTCAAGAGCCAAAAGATACTTACCTAGACTTGTCTGAGTTTGGTAAGGGAGTTGCCTTTGTCAATGGGCAGAATCTAGGACGTTTTTGGAACGTCGGCCCGACCCTCTCGCTTTATATTCCTCATAGCTACCTCAAGGAAGGTGCAAACCGCATCATTATCTTTGAGACAGAGGGTGAATATAAAGAAGAGATTCATTTAACTCGTAAACCTACACTAAAACACATAAAGGGGGAAAACTTATGACAATTGTAGGATGCCGTATCGATGGACGTTTGATCCACGGACAAGTAGCCAATCTTTGGGCTGGAAAACTAAATGTTTCACGTATTATGGTTGTAGATGACGAAGTTGTCAACAACGACGTTGAAAAGAGTGGTTTGAAACTCGCGACACCACCAGGTGTGAAATTGAGTATTTTGCCAATTGAAAAAGCGGCAGCCAATATTCTTGCTGGTAAATATGATAGCCAACGTCTCTTTATCGTGGCTCGTAAACCAGACCGCTTCCTTGGTTTGGTCGAAGCAGGTGTACCACTTGAAACTCTCAATGTTGGGAATATGTCTCAAACACCAGAAACTCGCCCCATCACACGTTCTATCAACGTAGTAGACAAGGATGTGGAAGACTTCCACAAATTGGCAGAGAAAGGTGTTAAACTTACTGCTCAAATGGTTCCAAATGATCCAATTTCAGACTTTTTGAGCTTATTAAAATAGGAAAAAATTTTTAGGAGGTCATTGTTATGATACAATGGTGGCAAATTTTACTTCTCACTTTGTACTCAGCTTATCAAATCTGTGATGAGTTGACGATCGTTTCATCTGCAGGTTCCCCTGTATTTGCTGGTTTCATTACTGGTTTAATTATGGGAGATGTGACTACTGGTCTGCTTATCGGTGGTAACTTGCAACTGTTCGTTCTTGGGGTTGGTACCTTCGGTGGTGCTTCTCGTATCGACGCAACTTCTGGTGCGGTTCTTGCGACAGCCTTCTCTGTTTCACAAGGAATTGATGCATCACTGGCGATTACAACAATCGCTGTGCCAGTAGCAGCTCTCTTGACTTACTTCGACGTTCTTGGACGTATGACAACTACTTTCTTCGCTCACCGTGTGGATGCTGCAATCGAACGCTTTGACTATAAAGGTATTGAACGCAACTACTTGCTTGGTGCGATTCCTTGGGCTCTATCTCGTGCCCTTCCAGTCTTCTTTGCCCTTGCTTTTGGTGGTGCCTTCGTACAATCAGTGGTAGACTTCGTTGAAGCCTACAAATGGGTTGCAGATGGCTTGACACTTGCAGGACGTATGCTTCCAGGTCTTGGATTTGCAATCTTGCTTCGTTACCTTCCAGTTAAACGTAACCTTCACTACCTTGCTATGGGATTTGGTTTGACAGCTATGTTGACTGTTCTTTACTCATATGTAACAGGTCTTGGTGGCGCTGTTGCAGGTATTATCGGTACTCTACCTAAAGATGTTGCTGAAAAAATTGGTTTCGTGAACAACTTCAAAGGATTGTCTATGATTGGTATCTCTATCGTAGGTATCTTCCTAGCAGTGCTTCACTTCAAAAATAGCCAAAAAGTAGCTGTAGCAGCACCTTCTACACCATCAGAAAGTGGGGAAATCGAAGATGACGAATTCTAATTACAAACTTACAAAAGAAGATTTTAATCAAATCAACAAACGTAGCTTGTTTACTTTCCAATTAGGTTGGAACTACGAACGTATGCAAGCTTCTGGTTACCTGTACATGATCTTGCCACAATTGCGTAAAATGTATGGTGATGGAACTCCTGAATTGAAAGAAATGATGAAAGTTCATACTCAATTCTTCAATACTTCACCATTCTTCCATACCATTATCGCTGGTTTTGACCTTGCCATGGAAGAAAAAGATGGTGTAGGTTCAAAAGATGCCGTTAACGGTATCAAGACAGGTTTGATGGGACCATTTGCTCCTCTTGGAGACACAATCTTTGGTTCACTTGTACCTGCTATCATGGGATCTATCGCAGCAACTATGGCTATCGCTGGCCAACCATGGGGTATCTTCCTTTGGATCGCAGTTGCAGTTGCATATGACATCTTCCGTTGGAAACAATTGGAATTTGCCTACAAAGAAGGGGTTAACCTTATCAACAACATGCAAAGTACTTTGACAGCTTTGATTGATGCTGCATCTGTACTTGGTGTCTTCATGATGGGTGCTCTTGTAGCAACAATGATCAACTTTGAAATTTCTTACAAGTTGCCAATCGGTGAAAAGATGATTGATTTCCAAGACATCTTGAACCAAATCTTCCCACGTTTGCTTCCAGCAATCTTTACTGCCTTTATCTTCTGGTTGCTTGGTAAGAAAGGTATGACTTCTACTAAAGCTATCGGTATCATTATCGCTCTTGCAGTAGGTCTTTCTGCCTTTGGTAAATTTGTACTTGGAATGGGCGCATAATTTATGGCTAAATCATTAATTTTGGTGAGTCATGGTCGCTTCTGTGAAGAACTTAAAGGTAGCACTGAAATGATTATGGGTCCACAAGACAATATTCATGCAGTGGCTCTTCTTCCAGAAGATGGCCCAGAAGAATTTACTGCAAAATTTGAAGCTGCTATTGAAGGATTAGATGATTTCCTAGTCTTTGCGGATCTTCTCGGTGGAACACCATGTAACGTGGTAAGCCGTTTGATTATGGAAGGTCGTGACATCGAACTTTACGCAGGGATGAATCTTCCAATGGTGATTGAATTTATCAATGCTAGCCTTACAGGTGCAGATGCGGACTATAAGAACCGTGCTGCAGAAAGCATTGTGAAAGTTAATGACCTGTTAGCTGGCTTCGATGATGACGAAGATGAATAATACTCTTCGAAAATCTCTTTAAACCATACTAGTGTCGCCTTGCCGTAGGTATATGTTACTGACTTCGTCAGTTCTATCTACAACCTCAAAGCAGTGCTTTGAGCAGCCTGCGGCTAGTTTCCTAGTTTGCTCTTTGATTTTCATTGAGTATACGATGTGAAAACGTGAAAATCGTTAGAGCATTTTATATAGAATATACATGGGAATGGGGCTTACTCCCATTCCCATATTTAATAGAAAAAGAGGAACTCAATGCTACATTATACAAAAGAAGACTTGATTGAATTGGGTGCAGAAATCACTACACGTGAAATCTACCAACAGCCTGATGTATGGAAAGAAGCTTTTGAATCTTATCAAGCAAAACGTGAAGAAATTGCAGCCTTCCTACAAGGGATTGCTGATAAACATGACTATATCAAGGTTATCTTGACAGGTGCTGGGACTTCAGCTTATGTGGGAGATACCTTGGTACCTTACTTTAAGGAAGTATATGACGAACGCAAATGGAACTTCAATGCTATTGCGACAACAGATATCGTTGCCAATCCAGAAACTTATTTGAAAAAAGATGTGGCAACTGTCCTTGTATCTTTTGCTCGTAGTGGTAACTCTCCTGAAAGTGTGGCGACTGTTGATTTGGCTAAAGCCTTGGTGGATGAGCTTTATCAAGTGACGATTACTTGTGCAGCAGATGGTAAATTGGCTCTTCAAGCTCATGGCGATGACCGCAATCTTTTACTTTTGCAACCAGCTGCCTCTAATGATGCTGGCTTTGCCATGACTTCTAGCTTTACGTCTATGATGCTGACAGCTCTCTTGGTCTTTGATGCTACAGAATTTGCTGTGAAAGCTGAACGTTTTGAAGTTGTGTCTAGTCTTGCCCGTAAGGTTCTAGACAATGCAGCAGATGTCAAAGAGTTGGTTGATCTTGACTTTAACCGTGTCATCTACCTTGGTGCAGGTCCTTACTTTGGACTTGCTCATGAAGCTCAGCTCAAGATTTTGGAATTGACAGCTGGCCAAGTGGCGACCATGTACGAAAGTCCAGTAGGCTTCCGTCACGGTCCAAAATCACTGATCAACGAAGATACAGTTGTTTTGGTCTTTGGTACAACGACAGACTACACTCGTAAGTACGACTTGGACTTGGTTCGTGAAGTTGCTAGTGACCAGATTGCTCGTCGTGTTGTGCTTTTGAGTGATCAAGCCTTTGGTCTTGAAAATGTCAAAGAAGTGGCACTTGGTTGCGGCGGTGTCTTGAATGATATTTACCGTGTCTTCCCTTACATCGTTTATGCCCAACTCTTTGCTCTATTGACTTCACTCAAGGTAGAAAATAAACCAGATACACCGTCTCCTACAGGTACAGTAAACCGCGTGGTACAAGGTGTTATCATCCACGAATATCAAAAGTAATACTGCGTTTATAGATTCTTGATAAAGGGGTTTGTAAATCATACAAGTAAACCATAGATTGTCAATTCGCTTTCTATGGTTTGTTTGCTTGAGAGAAATAGAAAAAGGAGAACAGAATGAAAACATACACAGAGCGTGTATTTGGAAATGTTGATGGCAAGGATGTCTTGGCCTATCTCTTTGAGACGGACGGTGGCTACCAGCTTGAGGTTATGACTTATGGTGCGACCATCCTGCGCTATGTCACACCTGACAAGGCTGGAAATTTTGCTAATGTTATTTTGGGATTTGATGATTTTGATAGCTATGTAGGCAATAGTCCCAAGCATGGAGCTAGCGTAGGTCCTGTGGCGGGCCGTATTGCAGGTGCGACCTTTGAATTAAATGGCAAGACCTATGAACTTGAAGTCAACAATGCTAGCAACTGTAACCACAGTGGTTCAACTGGTTGGGATTCGAACTTGTTTGAACTAGTTGAGGTGAGCGACCATGGTCTGACCCTCTACACAGAGCGTATAGATGGGACGGGGGGATTTCCTGGAAATCTCAAGATTTGGATCAATTACCACTTAGAAGAAACAGGTGCCTATGAAATCAGCTACAAGATAACAACAGATCAGGATACGCTGGTTAATCCAACCAATCACAGCTACTTCAATTTGTCTGGTGATTTTACGCAGACGATTGACCGTCATGTTTTCCAACTAAATACAGAGGGCATTTACCCAATCGCTCCCGACGGTGTTCCGGACAAAACTCCAGATACTAGTCGTGATGTGGTTAAACACATCTACAATGGTGCCTTATTGAAAGACATCTTTGCAGAGGAAGATGAGCAAATCCAGCTGGTATCAGGATTGGATCATCCATTCGCTCTTCCTGCAGGTCATGACAATGCTGGATTCCTTTATGACCAAAATTCAGGTCGCTTCCTGCTTTTCAAGACAGAAGCTCCTTGCTTTGTAGTCTATACAGCAAACTTTGTGGATGAGAGTGTACTTGTGGCTGGCAAACCAATGGTACAGCACAATGGGATTGCCCTTGAAGCGCAAGCTTTACCAGATGCTATTCACAGTGACCTCAAAGATCAAGTCATTCTTAAAGCCGGTCAAACCTTCACAAGTAAGACACGTTATGAGCTTGTTGTGAAGTAAAAAAAGCTGGTCAAAAAGTCTTTAAAATTAAAATAACGCATATTGTCAGTAGATGAAAAGTTTGATAATATGCGTTTTATTATGGAAAGATTTACTTTATCTTATCCTGAAATGGCCTTATTTTTGAGTTGTCTGACTTGACTTTCTTGATGGATTTTATACAATAATTGTAATAATAAAAATTACAACAGAGGAGATATCCTATGACCTATGAATACAAGAGTCACATTTATTTGGCAGAGGCAGTTTTAAATGTAAAGGATTTGGCAAGTCAAACAGCCTTTTATCAGCAAGTTATTGGTTTAGAAATCTTATCTCAAACTGAGACAGAGGTCATTCTGGGACTTGGAGGAAAAGCCTTGGTACACTTGATTCAAGCACAAGAGAGCGATGAAGTAAGGGAACATTATGGTCTTTACCATCTGGCTATTCTTTTGCCGACACGCAAGGCTTTGGCAGATGTCTTAAAACACCTGACAGATTTACAGATTTCTCTTGTCGGCGGTGCAGATCACGGTTACAGTGAGGCCCTTTACTTACAGGATTTGGAGGGAAATGGCATTGAACTCTATCGAGATAAGCCGGTTTCCACATGGGATATTCGAGAAGATGGACGCATTATCGGAGTGACGGAGGCTCTTGCGGCGCAGGACATTTATGAGTTGGGGGAAAGAGTAGAGCCCTTTATCCTGGCAGAAGGTACGAGAATGGGGCATATTCATCTTTCCGTCAAGGATAGTCGAAAGTACAGCCAGTTTTATCAAAATGTGTTAGGGTTAGAGGATAAATTCAGTGTGCCTAGTGCTAGTTGGATTGCAGCTGGGGACTATCATCATCATTTGGCAGTCAACGAATGGGGAGGAAAAGATCTGGCTTCGCGTAAGCAAGGCTTGCCAGGCTTAGCCTATTATGTCATTGAGGTTGCGAGTAAGGAAGAACTGCTAACGATTGCGCAACGAACACAAGAAGTTGACGCACCAATCAAGTGGCTGACATCGAGCCAGTTGGAAATCACAGACCCAGATGGAATTGTGACTCGTATCCGTTTAGACAGGATATGATGACAATCAGAGTATCAATTGTAGGAAGTGCTCCTTATTCTAGTCAGATATGTAGAAAATTTGATATGATAGTAGAGAACAAGGAGAAGAAAACAATGACCAGTGAATATCAGAAAATGATAGCGGGAGAGGTTTACCGTCCATCGGATCCAGAATTGCGAGACTTGGCTCAGGCTTCTCGCCAAAAACAGTCTGCTTTTAACAAGGAAGAAGATCCCTTGAAGGGGGCGGAGATTGTCAAGACTTGGTTTGGTTCGACTGGGAAAAATCTCTATGTTAATCCACGCCTGGTGGTCGACTATGGAGTCAATATCCATCTAGGGGAAAATTTTTATTCTAATTGGAACTTGACCATGCTGGATGTCTGCCCCATTCGCATCGGTAACAATGCTATGATTGGTCCCAACTGTCAGTTCTTAACTCCCCTCCACCCACTAGATCCGCAGGAACGCAATTCAGGGGTCGAATACGGCAAGCCCATCACTATTGGAGATAATTTCTGGGCTGGAGGTGGTGTCATTGTCCTTCCGGGAGTGACACTGGGGAATAATGTTGTTGCTGGAGCAGGGGCCGTGATTACAAAGTCCTTTGGCGACAATGTTGTTTTAGCTGGCAATCCTGCGCGCGTGATTAAGGAAATACCTGTGAAATAAAGCGATTGAGCAAATAGTTTTTAAGATAAGAAAAAAGCATCATATCAACGTTTTTTAAACATTTGATATGATGTCTTTTATCATAAATCAGATTGACTTTTTCTTCTTACTATTGAGTGTTTACCTGGATTCTTTTTAGATTTTACGCAAGAAGTTCTATAAATTCTTTCTCTTCTTGGCATTCTTGGTCAGGGAAACCTGGTAAGTATCCTGTTCTTTAGTGAGATAATTGATGATTTGAAAATCGTCTGTTTGAGCCTTGAAATCCATTTCATAGACAGTGGTGACTTGTTCTCCATCATTGCTAGTATCAATCGAGATGAGGTCTAACTCAGTACAGAATTGTGATAGTCCAGATTGGATAGTTTGAAGTTGATTTTCTTGGTTCGCAATTGTGATGGTCAATAGCCTGCGACGTTGGTGATTGCTCTTGCTTTGTTGCTTCTCTAAAAGAAGCCATACCGCTAAGATAAAGACAGTGAAGAGAATAGCTAGAGCTAGGTAGCCTGTCCCTGCTGCTAGCCCGATAATCATGGCAAGGAAGATAGCAATTAGTTCCCGTGAACCACTGGTAGCTGAACGAAAACGAATGAGGCTAAAAGTTCCTGCAACGGCGATAGAGGTTCCTAGGCTGCCATTTACCAGAAAGATGACCAAGGTCATCAAGCAGGGGAGTAGGGTCAAACTGACAGCGAATTCTCGTGTATAGAGAGTACGGTGTTTGTAAGCCCAGGTCAGCGCCAAACCTAAAATCAGGCTGACCAAGAGAGCCAGAAAGAGCTGGATAGGATTTGCAGTGGCAGTTGTGTCGTTGAAGATAGAATTAAAAAGATTAGACATAAGTAGTACCTACACTTTCTGTGCTTGGTCGTGGGCTATAGTCCAGCCCTTGAGACTTGTGGTAGGCGCAGCTGTATTTTGAAAATTTCTGCTCTACCAGTCCATATTGGTCGAGAATATCTTGTAGCCATTGGGGTTTTCTACCTGGAGCTTTAATTTCCATGATGACAATGTCCTCGTTTAGTAGAGGGAAACCGTCCTTTCCTGAGAATAAACTGACATTATCATCACGATAGGTTAGATTTTGGTCAATGGTGATACGAATTTTATTGTAGGGAAAACCGATAATTTCTTTCTTTCTTTTCCTTGAGAGAAAAACGGTCATAGTATATATACATACGAGGGATAATGGCTTGCTGATATTCCTCTTGGAGTTGCTGGATTTTTTCAATCATCATTCGATCCTTGATACTGCTATCCAGCTGTCCCTTGGTCATAAACTGGGTGATAGACTGGGGAGTCGATAAGAGACGATGTTTTCGTCCGACACCAGCTCTGTCCTTAGATTTGATTTCTAAAAATACCTGACTATCAGGCTGGACTTGACTGAGATAGGTTCGCATCCGAATCTTTTCTTTGCGCTTAGTACCTTGGCCATCCTCCTGAATCATATCAAATTGCTCTGTATCAAAGTAGATGTTGGAAATGGTCGAAGTTGGATAATCATCCTCTACGAGGTATATTTTTAAGTCCTCTATTAAATTAGCCAAGTCACCCTTGGCAACGACATATTTGGTTTCGATTCGTTTAAAGCTTGTTTCAATTGGTTTCATAAATCCTGTCTCCTTTATCAAACTATTTTAGTACGCTATCTTATTAGCAGATAGGTGTGTCTGGGCAAGTTGAACTTGCTTGTGATTAGTCTATGGAATTTTCCTAAAACTTTTGTTAAAGATAACTTAACTGAAACTGAACTTAAGAAAATTTTCAGAAAAAGTTTAGATTTTTTTCAGACTTCCCCTGTAAACTAAGCTCAAGCTAAATGAAGGTGAGGAAAAAGTATGAAATCAAAAAAATGGACCCTAATCTTAACCAGTTTAACAGCTCTGACTTTGATGACAGCTTGTGGGCAGTCAACGACCAAGTCAAGTACAACTGCAGCGGCAGATACCACTGCCATCTCAACTTCAGCTACAAACAGTCAATCTTCTTATTTTACAGAAAAGGACTATGATACTTCTTATGATGAAAGTACAGCTTCTAAGATTGAGTTATCTGGCTCATCAGCAAACGTCTCTGGAGATGGGGTGACAGTCTCTGGATCAACAGTGACCATCACAAAATCTGGGACCTATGTGATTTCAGGTCAGTCTGACGGAGTGCAGATCAAGGTCGAGGCAGATAAGTCGGCAGATGTTCATCTAGTCCTAAAAGGTGCGACCATTACCAATACCAATGCAGCAATTTCAGCGACATCAGCCGGTCATGTCTACCTGACTCTGGCGGAGGGAACTACCAACAGTCTCTCTGACTCAAGCTCTAATAGTGATGACAAGGCAAATGCAGCTCTCTTTTCTAAGGTGGATTTGACCATCAATGGCTCAGGTACCCTTACTGTCGATGGCAAGAAGAACAACGGAATCAAGGCCAACGACACCCTCCACATCACGGGTGGAACCTATAACATCATAGCAGTTGGCGATGCCTTTAATGTTAATGATGAACTCAATATCACTGGTACGACCATGACCATCGATGCCAAGGAAGATGGTGTCAAAGTTGACAATGATGAGGATATGACTGTCGGCAATATGTATTTGGCTAACAATACCATAACAGTCACAGCAGGAGATGACGGTATTCACGCTTCTGGTAACCTAGTGATTGACAGCGGTACTTACACCGTCAAGAATTCGACTGAAGGAATTGAAGGGAAAGCCATTACGATTAATGGTGGTGATATCAATGTCTACGCGACAGATGATGGGGTCAATGCAGCTAATAAAAATGCTCAGCAAAGCGATATTTACTTTACCATGACAGGTGGTAATCTAACTGTAGAAGTCGGTCAAGGGGACACAGATCCGATTGACTCAAATGGCAATATCACGGTCACAGGTGGAACCATTAAAATGATTGGTCAATCAGGCTTTGACTTTGATGGAACAGCGACCTATACAGGTGGAGATATCTATCTCAACGGCGAAAAACAAACTGATATTGTGAACTCTATGCCTGGAGGCGGTGGACCTGGTGAGGGACCTCAAGGCGGCGGTCCAGCCCCTGGCGGACAAGGATAAACAAAAAAGGATAGCATTGCTAAGAGCAATGTTATCCTTTTTGTATCGTAGATTCATATGTTGCGAGTGGTTTTATAATCGTAGCTTTCAAAGGCTAAATTGTTCAGTCACCCGTTTTTGTTTACTTGAATTTCTTGAATTTTAAGAAGGTATTGAGTAGTTTTCCCTTAAATGTTTTGTTTTGGTAGGCGATTGTGAGGGAATTGAAAAATTCAACTGCTAGGTGTTCTTGGTGACCGAGCTCCATCTAGCTTGGGGTTGCTTCTGGGGAAAAGACGCCTAATTTGATGCGGAGTCCACCTTTTTTCATCTTGAACTGATGCATACCATACATCTTGATATCAAGGCTTGTATCGGACATGAGAGTAGCAGTATCACCTGCCATAGAAATTTTTGTATCGACATCCGGAACGCCTGTTTTTTCAGTATCTAGACTGATAAAGATTTTTTGATAAGTTGGTTGACCGTACTCTCCAATCAACTCCTCACTTCCTGTCCACCGTGAACTCCAGCAAATACAAAATGTTCAGGGTGAATTTTAAAAGGAAGTGCTTGGTCACCCATTTTATTTAGTCCTTGGTTGAAGGCGAAGAAATCTCTCAAAGTAAATCCATCCACGTAAGCAGCTTGTAGGTTACGTCCCTTAACCGAATTCTTAGAAAGCCATGCCGCATTTGGTCTGATTCTGCTAGACGGTCAGCGTAGAGTTCGAGGATTTTTTGACTTCCAAGGGCTAATTTGGTTTCAATTAGGTCTTGAAAATTTCTTAGTCTGTTTCATATAAAAATGAGTAAAATGAATTCCCATTACCAAGGTCATTAGAGTTGCGATAGCAATGACGATGGTTGGATTAGCCGAGAAAAGTAGAGGGAAAATAGGCCTTTAAAAAGTGGACAGAAAAGACCATTTCGGAGTATAGAGAGGAAGTTCAAAAACATTTTTAGAAATAAGACATGTGCATTATAAACATCAGATACGAATCTGGTGCTTTATTTTTTAAAGAATTTCAACTTTTTTCTTGACAAGTGAGTAAACACTCACTATAATAGGTCTATATTCAGTAAGTGAGTAAACACTCACCTAGGAGGAAGCTTATGAAAAAATTGCTACATTTACAAGATTTGGATAAGTCTTTTTGTCGTCAAATGGTTTTGAATCATGTCAGCTTTGAATTGCAGCCGGGAGAAATTATAGGCTTAATAGGTCCGTCTGGTGCTGGTAAATCGACTATGATTAAGACTATGTTAGGGATGGAAAAAGCTGACGGAGGGGTTGCTTTGGTATTGGATCATACTATGCCCAATCGTCATATTTTAGGAGATATTGGTTATATGGCCCAGTCAGATGCCTTATATGAGGCTTTGTCAGGTCAAGAAAATCTGGAATTTTTTGGTCAGCTAAAAGGGCTATCCAAAAGAGATCTGACAGCTGAAATTGCCCATGTGGCTCAAGTTGTGGATCTGGCAGAGCATTTGAATAAAACGGTATCCGGTTATTCTGGAGGAATGAAGCGACGCTTGTCTTTAGCCATCGCGCTTCTGGGGAATCCTCAGCTCTTGATTTTGGACGAACCGACAGTTGGAATCGACCCTTCTCTTCGGAAGAAAATCTGGAAAGAATTATTCGCGCTTAGAGACAATGGGGTTGGGATATTAGTTACTACCCATGTTATGGATGAAGCAGAGTTAACGGATAAGGTCGGCTTATTATTAGGTGGAAAAATCATTGCTTTTGATACACCGCAACACTTAAAAGAAAGTTATCAAGTTTCAAGTATTGAAGAAGTATTTTTGAAAGCAGAAGGAGAGTAAGATGAGAACCATTGCTATTGCTAAAAAAGTTATCAAAGAATTGCTTCGTGACAAACGAACCTTGGCTATGATGTTTGTAGCGCCGGTATTTATTATGTGGCTGATGAACCTCATGTTTTCAGCTAGTACAACCGTGAATGTCAAGTTAGCGACACAAGATCTACCAACTGGTTTGATAACGAAAATGGATGAGCTTGATCATGTGGACATCGAGACTTATCAAGACTTAGATCAGGCCAAAGAAGCGCTAGCAAATGAAAAAGTCGATGCTGTGATTTCTTATAAAGACGGTGAGTATCAGGTCGACTACGCAAATACAGATGCCTCCAAGACATCTATGATACGACAAGTGTTACGAACAAGTATCGCCAGTGAAGGCACCGATCAGTTACTATCTCGTATCAAACAAGCTCTTCCACAATTGAAATTAGATGCAAAGGCGCCTGAAATCAAAGAATCTTACCAATATGGAGATAAAAATACTGGATTCTTTGCACGTATGATTCCAATTTTAATTGGCTTTGTGGTCTTCTTCTTTGTCTTTTTGATTTCTGGTATGGCACTTTTGAAAGAGCGCACAAGTGGAACCTTGGATCGCTTGTTAGCAACCCCAGTGAAACGTTCTGAAATTGTCTATGGCTATATGTTGTCTTACGGTATTATTGCGATTTTTCAAACGGCAGTTGTCGTCTTAGCAGCAATTTGGCTACTAGATGTAGAAGTTGTAGGAAATATTTTAAATGTTATAATAGTTAATGTGGTACTGGCTCTTGTAGCACTAGCTTTTGGAATTCTCTTGTCTACTCTAGCAAAATCAGAATTCCAAATGATGCAATTTATTCCTCTCGTGATTATGCCTCAACTCTTTTTCTCAGGGATTATTCCATTGTCATCCATGGGAGCATGGGCTCCAACTGTGGGGAAATTTTTGCCATTAACCTATTCTGGTGATGCAATAAGCCAGATTATTCTTTACGGACACAATCTTGGTGATATTTTGCCAAATCTTGGTGTTTTAATGATTTTCTTGATCATTTTAACAATTCTCAATATTGTTGGATTGCGTCGTTATCGTAAAGTTTAGAAATCAACATAAATAATGCTAAAAAGGTGTGAAGATTAGATGGATAAGACTGTTTTTGAATCGTTTGAAGATTACTTAGAAGAAGCGAATTACCCTCAAGGAAAGAAAAAAATCATGCAGGCAGCAGTGGATCTCATATCAACTAGGAGTTACCATGGGACCTCAACTCTTCACATAGCTGAGCGTGCTGGACTAAGCCAGGCAACTTTGTTTAAGTATTTTAAGACGAAGGATGATCTACTGACGGCTATTTTACATCCTGTAGTCCCAGGCATTTTCGGTAGTTTTGTTGAGGAACTCTTAGCTTTTGAAACGACAGAAGAGAGGGTTCGTTATCTCGTCCACGATCGTATGAGCTATCTCAAAAAAAATCGTGCTTTGATGAAAATCATTCTGCAGGAGAGTTTTTCAAATAAGAAACTAAAAAATGAACAGATTTTTATCTGGAATGCTATTCAAGATAAACTTCGAGTGCTTCATAAAGAATTGCTAGCAGATCCACGTGTAAATCCAGAGTTAACGATTCCTCAAATGGTTCGTATTTGTGTTGGTCCATTGTTGGCTTACTTCGCTCAACTTTATATCGTTAGCGACAACGGAGAAATAAAGGAAGAGGACCTAGACTTATTAGAAAAACAGATTTTAGGTGGTTTGTGGAAATAAGGGAGTTCTAGAAGAGCTAAGATTTATTTACTTGACTTTCAAACAAGCTAAAAAAGACATGTTCTGCTTATTTCAGATTCATGTCTTTTTTGTTGTTGGATTTTGTATTCTTCATAAGTCCTCAATCACTTTGCCAAAACAGAAACCGACTGCTCCAGCGGTGCAACGATTTCTCAAGTGTATGGAAGAGGAGATTTCTGGCTTGCTAAAGAGAATTCCTTGACACTCTGCCAGCTTTTGATACAATAGTACAAAATCAGAGGAGGTGGGTTATGATTCAGAAACATGCGATTCCCATTTTAGAGTTTGATGACAATCCTCAGGCGGTTATCATGCCCAATCACGAGGGGCTGGACTTGCACTTGCCCAAGAAGTGTGTCTATGCTTTTTTAGAAGAGGAGATTGACCGTTATGCGAGGGAAGTAGGGGCGGACTGTGTCGGCGAATTTGTTTCTGCCACCAAGACCTATCCAGTTTATGTCATCAATTACAAGGGCGAGGAACTTTGTTTGGCTCAGGCTCCTGTTGGTTCAGCTCCAGCAGCCCAGTTTATGGATTGGTTGATTGGATATGGTGTGGAGCAGATTATTTCCACTGGAACCTGTGGTGTGCTGGCTGATATAGAAGAAAATGCCTTTTTAGTCCCTGTTCGCGCTCTGCGAGATGAAGGTGCTAGCTATCACTATGTGGCACCTTCTCGTTATATGGAAATGCAGCCAGAGGCTACTGCTGCTATTGAGCGAGTGTTGGAAGCCAAAGGGATTCCCTATGAAGAAGTCATGACCTGGACGACAGACGGTTTTTACCGAGAAACGGCTGAAAAGGTGGCTTATCGCAAGGAAGAAGGCTGTGCTGTTGTGGAGATGGAGTGTTCTGCGCTTGCAGCAGTAGCCCAACTGCGTGGGGTTCTCTGGGGAGAGTTGTTGTTTACAGCTGATTCCTTAGCAGACTTGGACCAGTACGATAGTCGTGACTGGGGTTCAGAAGCTTTCGAGAAGGCCTTGGAACTCTGCCTTGAGATAGCCTTTCAGATATAGCTACTCTCCTACTTTTTATGGTACAATGGATGTATGTTATTCAAATTATTTGTGAAAAAAATTGAGAGAGCCTTGGGCGGACTTTCGCCAGCTCGTCGCATCTTTTTAAGTTTCGCTGGAGTTATTTTTATAGGCTCTCTCCTTTTGAGTTTGCCTTTTGTCCAAGCGAGTGGTTCGCAGGCCACTTATTTTGACCATCTTTTTACGACGGTGTCTATGGTCTGTGTAACCGGCCTTTCTACGCAACCGGTAGCTACTACCTATAATGTCTGGGGGCAGTTGATTTGTATGCTCTTGATACAGATTGGTGGTCTGGGGCTCATGACTTTTATCGGGGTCTTTTATATTCAGGGGAAGCAAAAGCTCAGTCTTCGCAGTCGTGAAACTATTCAGGAAAGCTTTAGTTACGGGGAGACTCGGTCGCTGAAGGCCTTTATGCGATCTATCTTTTTGACGACTTTTCTAGTGGAGGGCTTGGGTGCCTTTCTACTAAGTTTCCGTTTTATTCCTGAGTTCGGCTGGGGACGAGGCATTTTTACCTCTATCTTTTTAGCCATTTCAGCCTTTTGTAATGCTGGTTTTGATAATTTCGGCAGTAGCAGTTTAGTGGCTTTTCAGACGGATCCCTTGATCAATCTGGTCATTGCTGGCTTGATTATCACGGGTGGTCTTGGCTTTATGGTCTGGTTTGACTTGGCAACCCAGTTTGACAAGAAGAAAAAACGCCGTCTGCGTTTCCACACCAAACTAGTCCTCTTCTTGACTGCAGGGATTTTGCTGTTTGGGACAATATCCACACTCTTTACGGAGTGGCACAATCCAGGAACCAT
This sequence comes from Streptococcus mitis, assembly GCF_002096925.1. Taxonomy (GTDB): domain Bacteria; phylum Bacillota; class Bacilli; order Lactobacillales; family Streptococcaceae; genus Streptococcus; species Streptococcus mitis_AF. Next base: position 46,549 of record NZ_NCVN01000084.1, read on the forward strand.
TGGCAATCTCAGTGTGCCAGAGAAAGTGCTGGTCAGCTTTTTCCAAACCGTCAGCATGAGAACGGCCGGTTTTGCTTCTATTGACTATACTCAAGCTCGACCTGTGACCTTGTTTATCTATATCCTACAGATGTTTCTGGGTGGAGCGCCTGGAGGGACGGCTGGGGGGCTCAAGATTACGACTTTCTTTGTCTTGTTGGTCTTTGCGCGTAGTGAATTGCTGGGCTTGCCTCATGCCAATGTTGCGCAGAGAACCATTGAGGCTCGAACAGTCCAAAAATCCTTTAGTGTCTTCATTATCTTTTTGATGACCTTCTTGTTGGGCTTGATGTTGTTGGGAATTACGGCAGAAGGAACACCGCGATTTATCTACCTCATGTTTGAGACCATTTCAGCCCTTGCGACAGTTGGGGTGACGGCAAATCTGACACCAGAATTGGGCAAGCTAGCTCTCAGCATTGTCATGGTGCTCATGTTTATTGGCCGTATCGGTCCCTTGACCTTGCTGGTTAGTCTAGCTGACTACCAGCCTGATAAGAAAGATTTGATTCAGTATATGAAAGCAGATATTAGTATTGGATAAGAAAGGAAGAATGATGTCAGATCGTACGATTGGAATTTTAGGTTTGGGGATTTTCGGGAGTAGTGTCCTGACGGCCCTAGCCAAGCAAAATATGAATATTATTGCCATTGACGACCACGCCGAGCGTATCAATCAATTTGAGCCAGTTTTGGCGCGTGGAGTTGTGGGTGATATTACAGATGAGGAACTCCTCAGAACTGCAGGAATTGATACATGTGATACGGTTGTAGTGGCAACAGGGGAAAATCTGGAGTCGAGTGTGCTTGCAGTTATGCATTGTAAGAGCTTGGGAGTACCAAGGGTTATTGCCAAGGTCAAAAGCCAGACAGCTAAGAAGGTGCTAGAAAAAATCGGTGCTGACTCGGTGATTTCACCTGAGTATGAAATGGGGCAGTCTCTAGCGCAGACCATTCTCTTTCATAACAATGTTGATGTCTTTCAGCTGGATAAAAATGTGTCTATCGTAGAGATGAAAATTCCTAGTGTCTGGGCAGGTCAAAGCCTGAGTCAGCTAGACCTACGTGGCAAATACAATCTCAATGTCCTAGGATTTCGTGAACAGGAAAATTCACCACTGGATGTCCAGTTTGGACCTACTGACCTCTTGAAGGCAGATGCCTATATCTTGGCGGTTATTAACAACCAGTATCTAGATGACTTGGCAGAATTAAATTCGTAAGGAGGGAGCACCCCTCTTTTTTGATGTTCAAAATAGCAAATAGAGATAGTAACCCTTGTATTCTAATAAAAGTCCTTCAAAGTCTGGACTTTATGGTAGAATAGAAAGAAGTGACAAGAGAGAGTAATACTCTTCGAAAACCTCTTCAAACCACGTCAACGTCGCCTTGCCGTAGGTATAGGTAACTGACTTCGTCAGTCTTATTCACAACCTCAAAACCGTGTTTTGAGCTGACTTCGTCAGTTCTATCTGCAACCTCAAAGCAGTGCTTTGAGCAACCTGCGGCTAGTTTCCTAGTTTGCTCTTTGATTTTCATTGAGTATAAGAAAAAATCAGTCCCCTAAAGGAGTAGATTATGAAGTTATTGTCTATCGCCATTCCTAGCTATAATGCCGCAGCCTATCTTCATTACTGTGTGGAGTCGCTAGTGATTGGTGGTGAGCAAGTTGAGATTTTGATTATTAATGATGGGTCTCAGGACCAGACTCAGGAAATCGCTGAGCGTTTAGCCAGCAAGTATCCTAACATCGTGAGAGCCATCTATCAGAAAAATAAGGGCCATGGGGGTGCCGTCAATTGCGGCTTAGCGGAGGCTTCTGGTCGTTATTTTAAAGTAGTTGATAGTGATGACTGGGTAGATCCTCGTGCCTATTTAAAAATTCTTGAAACCTTGCAGGAACTAGAGAGTGAGGGGCAGGAAGTTGATGCCTTTGTGACTAATTTTGTATATGAAAAGGAAGGTCAGTCTCGTAAGAAGAGTATGAGTTACGAGTCCGTCTTGCCTGTCCAGCAGATTTTTGGCTGGGATCAGATTGGAAATTTCTCAAAAGGCCAGTATATCATGATGCACTCGCTGATTTACCGGACAGATTTGTTGCGAACGAGCCAGTTCCAATTGCCTGAGCATACCTTTTATGTCGATAATCTCTTTGTCTTTACCCCCCTTCAGCAGGTCAAGACCATGTACTATCTGCCTGTCGATTTCTATCGTTATTTGATTGGGCGTGAGGACCAGTCAGTCAATGAGCAAGTGATGATTAAGCGCATTGACCAGCAACTCAAGGTCAATCGACTCTTGGTAGACCAGCTTGATTTATCTAAAGTAAGCCACCCCAAAATGCGAGAGTATCTGCTGAATCATATTGAAATCACGACGGTGATTTCCAGTGCCTTGCTCAACCGAGCAGGCACAGCAGAGCATCTTGCCAAAAAACGGGAGCTGTGGACCTATATTCAGCAGGAAAATCCAGAGGTCTTTCAGGCCATTCGCAAGACCATGCTCAGCCGTTTGACCAAACATTCAGTCTTGCCAGCTCGCAAACTTTCCAATGTTGTCTATCAAATCACCAAGTCTGTTTATGGATTTAATTAATATAAGTATTTTATAAGAGGGATTTAAGAAAAATTTTAACTTTTTCTTAATCCTTTTTAATTTTAGGAGATTATACTAGAGTCATCAAATAAAGAAAAACTCTAAGGAGAATCCTATGAAATTCAATCCAAATCAAAGATATACTCGTTGGTCTATTCGCCGTCTTAGTGTCGGTGTTGCCTCAGTTGTTGTAGCCAGTGGCTTTTTTGTCCTAGTTGGTCAGCCAAGTTCTGTACGTGCCGATGTGGTCAATCCAACCCCTGCTCAAGTTGTGCCAGACGCGGCTTCGGTGAGTGAAAAGAGTGACTTACCAGCAGAACTTCTCAAAGAAGCAGTCGATACCGCTCTTCCTTCAGAAGAGGTAGACTCAACACCTAAAGCAAGCTTGGATGCTACAAGCTCGCCAGAAAAAGTGAATGTAGCTGATAAAGACCAAGTGGTAGCGCCAAAAGAAGAAGTGCAAGCAAAACCAGAATCTAAGAAAGAAACAGAAGATGCGCTTAAACCTGCGACAAATCCTGCGCCTACAGTTTCTGGACAAGACCGTGAAGCAAATGAAGCGCAACCAGCAACCACTCCAGCCGAAGTCCAAAAAGGTGTGGCCGACAACACCAAAGACACAGTAGATGTTCCAGCTACTTACTTGGACAAAGCGAACTTCCCAGGCCCATTTACAGCTGGTGTCAACCAAGTTATTCCATACGAATTCTTCGCCGGTGACGGTATGTTGACTCGTCTTATCTTGAAAGCCTCAGACAAGGCTCCATGGTCAGACAACGGTTCAGCTAAAAATCCAGCTCTTCCACCAGTAGAAAAATTGGGAAAAGGACTTTACTTCTATGAAGTAGACTTGGCAGGCACCCAAGGTAAATCTGATAAAGAGCTTCTAGACCTCTTGAAACAAAACGGCACTCAAAGTTACAAGGCAACTATCAAGGTTTACGGTGCTAAAGATGGCAAGGCCGATTTGACAAATCTCGTAGCGACTAAGGATTTGACAGTGAACTTGAATGGACATCAGTCTCTGATTCCGATGCAGTCAGGTTTCGTCCCATCTTCTAATGGTTCAGCTATGCCAGCTCCAATGATGAATAGTCATCAAGATGCATCGAATATGAAAGCTCAAATGCCTAGTGCCAATCAAGATGAGGTGAAATCTAAAATGCCAGCTGCTAGTCAGGATAAGATGATGCCTAACAAAGAGCAGGACAAAACCATGAATGCTAGTCAGCCTATGGTAACTTCAAGTAAAATGCCTGATGAAGGCAAGATGGCATCTAATAACAAGGTGTCAACTCCAATGACGGCTGATCAAATGAAAGACCAAAAAGACATGCTTCCATATACTGGTGAAGCCCAAACATCAATGGCTACTATTGGATTCTTTGGATTAGCATTGGCTGGCCTGCTAGGTGGACTCGGTTTGAAAGCTAAAAAAGAAGAAAATGACTAGTCTAGCTACAGACTTTCTATCTAGGATATGAAAAATCTAGATATCGTTTAGAATGTTCGTAAAGAGATTAAAATAGTGTTATACTATTGTGGTATAGCACTGTTTTTTTCAAAGGAGAGACAGATGGGAAAGACAATTTTACTCGTTGACGATGAGGTAGAAATCACAGATATTCATCAACGTTATCTGGTTCAGGCAGGATATCAGGTTTTGGTGGCCCATGATGGAGTAGATGCCTTGGAAATCTTCAAGCGAAAACCGATTGATTTGATTATTACAGATATCATGATGCCTCGCATGGATGGTTATGATTTAATCAGCGAGGTTCAGTATCAATCTCCGGATCAGCCTTTTCTCTTTATCACGGCTAAAACCAGTGAGCAGGATAAAATTTACGGCCTAAGCTTAGGGGCAGATGACTTTATTGCCAAGCCCTTTAGTCCACGTGAGCTGGTTTTGCGTGTCCACAATATCTTACGGCGCCTTCATCGTGGAGGTGAGACAGAGGTCGTCAGTCTCGGGGATTTACGGATGAATCACGGTAGTCATGAGGTCCAAGTCGGAGATGTGGCGCTTGATTTGACCGTCAAATCCTTCGAACTTCTATGGCTTTTAGCCAGTAATCCAGAGCGAGTTTTTTCTAAGACAGACCTCTATGAAAAGGTCTGGCAAGAAGACTATGTGGATGACACTAATACCTTGAATGTTCATATTCATGCTCTGCGACAGGAGTTGGCTAAACATGCTAGTGCAGAAACACCGACCATCAAAACCGTCTGGGGCTTGGGCTACAAAATTGAGAAAGCACGAGGTAGTTAATGAAATTAAAAAGTTACATTTTAGTGGGGTATATCATTTCAACACTCCTAACGATTATCGTGGTTTTTTGGGCCATCCAGCGAATGTTAATTGAAGAAAGAGAAATTTATTTCCTAGTGGGTATGACTCTCGTGGCTAGTTTTATCGGTGCTGGGATTAGTCTCTTTCTCCTATCGCCGGTCTTTACTTCATTGGGCAAACTCAAGGAACATGCCAAGCGGGTAGCGGACAAGGACTTTCCATCAAGTCTGGAGGTTCAAGGCCCTGTAGAATTTCAGCAATTAGGCCAAGCTTTCAATGAAATGTCCCATGATTTGCAGGCCACCTTTGATTCTTTGGAAGAAAGCGAACGAGAAAAGGGCTTGATGATTGCCCAACTTTCGCATGATATCAAGACCCCCATCACTTCGATCCAAGCGACGGTAGAAGGGATTTTGGATGGGGTTATCAAGGAAGGAGAACAGGACCATTATCTAGCAACCATTGGGCGCCAGACGGAAAGACTCAACAAACTGGTTGAGGAATTAAATTTTTTGACCCTAAACACAGCTAGAAATCAGGTGGAAACGACCAGCAAGGCCAGCATTTTTCTGGACCAGCTCTTGATTGAGTGCATGAGTGAATTTCAGTTCTTGATTGAGCAGGAGGAACGAGATGTCCATTTGCAGGTAATTCCAGAGTCTGCCCGGATTGAGGGAGATTATGCCAAACTTTCTCGTATCTTGGTGAATCTGGTCAATAACGCTTTTAAATACTCAGCTCCAGGAACCAAGCTGGAGGTGGTGGCTAAGCTGGAAAATAACCAACTTTCAATCAGTGTGACCGATGAGGGACAGGGGATTGCCCCAGAGGATTTGGAGAATATTTTCAAACGCCTTTATCGTGTAGAAACTTCTCGTAACATGAAAACAGGTGGTCATGGCTTAGGGCTTGCGATTGCGCGTGAATTGGCCCATCAATTAGGGGGAGAAATCATAGTTACCAGCCAGTACGGCCACGGAAGCACCTTTACCCTCCTTCTTAACCTCTCTGGCAATGAAAATAAAGCTTAAAACCCCTTTACAAATCTAGCCATTCATGGTAAAATGGATTTTGTGTGAAATATCAGCAGGAAAGCATGAAGCTCGTCAACAGGTGTCTTATGATAAGTAACCTTGGCTGTTTAGGCGAAGGGCATCTGCACGAATCAGGGCTTTCTAAGTGACTATTTCCACCGAAATATTATTTATATCAGGAGGACATTCACATGTCACGTTATACAGGACCATCTTGGAAACAAGCTCGTCGCCTTGGCCTTTCACTTACAGGTACAGGTAAAGAATTGGCACGTCGTAACTACGTACCAGGACAACACGGACCAAACAACCGTTCTAAATTGTCAGAATACGGTTTGCAATTGGCTGAAAAACAAAAACTTCGTTTCACTTACGGTGTAGGTGAAAAACAATTCCGTAACTTGTTCGTACAAGCTACAAAAATCAAAGGCGGAATCCTAGGTTTCAACTTCATGCTTCTTTTGGAACGTCGTTTGGATAACGTTGTTTACCGTCTTGGTCTTGCGACTACTCGTCGTCAAGCTCGTCAATTCGTAAACCACGGTCACATCCTTGTTGACGGAAAACGCGTTGATATCCCATCATACCGCGTAACTCCAGGTCAAGTGATCTCAGTTCGTGAAAAATCATTGAAAGTTCCAGCTATCCTTGAAGCAGTAGAAGCTACTCTTGGACGTCCAGCATTCGTATCATTCGACGCTGAAAAATTGGAAGGTTCATTGACTCGCTTGCCAGAACGCGACGAAATCAACCCAGAAATCAACGAAGCACTTGTCGTTGAATTCTACAACAAAATGCTTTAATTTTAAGAAATATCTTACAGAAAGCCTACAACAGTGGGCTTTTTGCTTTGTCTTAAAATGTTGATTTCTGGGTTTGCTTAGAGATTTGCTAGTAAGGTTATTGGTGTATCTAGGTCTATCTATTCCAAGAATGACGCGATATTGATGATATAATATTTTAGCCTCCTCAGTTTAATGAAGGGAGGTGTTATGTATGCTAGAGTTACTTTCCCTTTTTCAAGCTCCGTTACTTGTTAACGTACTATCTGAGATTTTCAAGCTATGGATAAAGAGACGTAGCAAGTAGCATTTAACCCTTTTAGAGGGTAGCAAAAAACCCCATCGGTGGCACGGTGGGGCTTTTTAGTTATATATGCTAGAAGCATTATTTTCCCTTTATGCTTTCATTCTAACACAACCCCTCCGATGTTTCAAGCTTTTGTTTTGATATTCCTCAGAGTGTGTTTGTGGTTTGAGTCCGCTTTCCTGAAATTATCCCACGCGCTACCAAGTTCCATTCTACAGCAAAGAAATCAACTCTTTTCTAGGGGATTTCCGCCCTCATTTTTGTCTTTTGTGCTAAAATAGACTTATAAATTGAAAATAAGGAATGTTTATGAAATCAGGTAATGGTTTTTGGAAAGGCTGTCTCTATTTTTGGGGCTTCTTGTTCTTACTGGGCCTTTTGGTCCAATATGCTCTTCCGCTTGCGGCTTGTGTCCTGCTAGGTTATGGTGGTTATCGTCTCTATAAACGTTGGCGCTATCCTCTTTTACAGGATGCTTCGCTCGACGATCGGATTGAGCTTTTAAAAGCTAGAATTCGCCAGGCGGATAAAGATATTCAGCAGTTAGAGGGAGTCTTGGTAGAGAAAGGCTCAGATTCCTATAAGAGTCTGGCCAATCAAGTATTGATCGAACTGCGGGAAATTCATCAGGAGGCGGATCGTCTCAAGTCCTATATCGATGCTGATATCTACAACCGTATTGACAAAAAGGTTCGTACAGTGCGGGCAACTATCGATGTTCAGCTAGAACGTTTGGATAGGGAAAGTCAGGTAGATCTTGAGAATGCGGAGCCAGAGGAATTAGCTCCAGAATTGTCCCAAACCTTGGCTAATATTGCCATTGACCATCAGGCCATTTTAGACAAGATTGCCACCTCTGCCGAGGGGGATAAGGAAGAATTGACTGCTATTCATAGTTTGAAGATGGAGAAATTCCAAACGATTTTAGAAGGCTATTTAAAGATTAAGGCCAATCCGAAGAACTATAATCGAGCAGAAGAACGCTTGCAACAAGCTAAAGCAGCCATCGAACAATTTGACCTTGAGCTAGACCAAGTCTTGAGAGAACTCAATGAAACAGATATGCGTGATTTTGATATCAGTCTGCGTATCCTAGAAAAAAATCGTAAAGAATAGGTTAGAAACAAAGGAGTAACCATGACAGAATTTAATTTTGATATTGACCAGATTGCTAATAATACGGTAGCTAAGGTGGATAAAACAACCCAAATCATCGAGACCAATACTGGCTCAGACAAGACCTTGACCTTTCTTGAAAAGTTGAGCCCTGAGCAGCAAGAAGGAATCAAGGCGCACGTGCCCCAGTTGGTAGACCAGTTTGTCACAAATCAAAACGCTCTTTTGGATTTTGGCCAATCTGCTGTAGAAGGTGTGAACAATACAGTTAATCGTATCTTGTCAGAGCAAAAGAAACTGCAGATTCCCCAAGTGGATGACTTACTCAAGAATACCAACCGTGAGTTGCAAGGCTTTGTCGTCAAATACAAGAACGCTGAGATTGCTGAGTTAGAAGAAAAGCCAAACTTTTTGCAACGATTGTTTAACAAGAGTAAAAATACGCTACAAGAATTTTACTTTGATTCAAAAACAGTAGAGCAAAAACTCGATGGCATGGCTGCCGCAGTGGTCAAGCAAGAAGATGTGCTAGCTCGAAATATCGTCTCTGCTGAGATGTTGATTGAGGACAATACCAAATCTATTGAAAATCTAGTGGGAGTGATTTCCTTTATCGAAGCTAGCCAGACCGAAGCTGGCAATCGCGCTACAGAACTGAAAGCTCAAGCTGACCAACTCGATACAAGTACGGTAGAATACCAAACCAAATCACAAGAATTGGCCCGCATGGCTGAAGTGGTCAATACCCTCGAACAACAGCACACTGAGTATGTCAGCCGTCTCTATGTTGCCTGGGCAACAACACCTCAGATGCGCAATCTTGTGAAGGTGTCATCTGATATGCGCCAAAAATTGGGCATGCTTCGTCGCAATACGATTCCAACAATGAAGCTTTCTATTGCTCAACTGGGTATTTTGCAACAATCAATGAAATCAGGTGTCGTGGCAGATGCCATTGTCAATGCCAACAATGCTGCTCTTCAGATGCTAGCTGAGACCAGCAAGGAAGCGATTCCGCAGATGGAAAGAATTGCCCAAAGCCCGACAGTCGCTGTCGAATCAGTTACCAAACTGGCTGAAAGTCTGGTCGCTCAAAACCAAGGTATCGTCGCAGCTATTGAATTGGGACGTCAGAAACGTGCCCAACTAGAAACAACCATCGTCAAGTCCGCAGAAATGATCAACGATTCTGTCAAACTACGCGATGAGAAAATTGTCCAAGCCCTTCTAGACCAAGGCAAGGCTGCTCAGAAAGAAGTACAAGAATAATACACAAGTCCCTTGTAATGTAGATTTGCAGGGGATTTTGGATTCTTCCTATATATTAGAGCCTCTAATTTATTTCACAAAAAATGTAGTCAAAAATGTAGTCATTAGATTGATTTTTATTGTAATGTACTGAAATTAACAAAAAGAAAAAACGCTGATCAAGCGTTTTTCTTCTGTATTGATTTGTATTGAATGCTTACTTAACTTCTGTAAACACAACGTGTTTGCGAAGTTTTGGTGAGTATTTCTTCAATTGAAGACGGTCTGGAGTGTTACGTTTGTTTTTAGAAGTAAGGTACAAGCGTTCACCAGATTCTTTGTGTTCAAGTGTAATATTTACGCGCATGGTATCTCCCTTCTATTATTCAGCTGATGCAGCTTTAGCGATTTTACGTCCTTTGTAGTATCCTTTAAGTGATACACGGTGAGAACGTGAGTAATCTCCAGTAGTTTCGTCAAAGTTTACAGATGGAGCTGTTACTTTGTAGTGTGTACGACGTTTGTTTTTCTTCGCTTTTGAAGTGCGACGTGCAGGTACTGCCATTTTGATTTCTCCTTTAGGTATTTATATTCGATTCAATCTACTGATTTTCATCAACCATACTAGGATAACACATTTTTTTTGTAAAGTAAAGTTACTTGACAAAAAAAGATGAAAAAATTAGAAGGTCATCAACCAAATTAATCGAAATTTTCTGAAAATTCAAGAATTTTCTTCTGTTCATTGCTTTTAAAATGTGCTATAATAGTAAAAACTGAAATGGGAGGGAACAAATGACTGAATTAGATAAACGTCACCGCAGTAGCATTTATGACAGTATGGTAAAATCGCCAAACCGTGCTATGCTTCGTGCGACTGGTATGACAGATAAGGACTTTGAAACACCGATTGTTGGGGTTATTTCGACTTGGGCGGAAAATACACCATGTAACATCCACTTGCATGATTTTGGGAAATTGGCTAAAGAGGGTGTCAAATCTGCAGGTGCTTGGCCTGTGCAGTTTGGGACTATCACTGTAGCAGACGGGATTGCCATGGGAACGCCTGGTATGCGTTTCTCTTTGACATCTCGTGATATTATTGCGGACTCAATCGAGGCAGCTATGGGTGGTCATAACGTCGATGCCTTTGTCGCTATCGGTGGCTGTGACAAGAATATGCCTGGTTCCATGATTGCCATTGCCAATATGGATATTCCAGCTATTTTTGCTTATGGTGGAACTATTGCACCGGGAAATCTTGATGGTAAAGATATTGACTTGGTTTCTGTTTTTGAGGGTATCGGAAAATGGAACCACGGTGACATGACAGCTGAGGACGTAAAACGTCTTGAATGTAATGCCTGCCCTGGACCTGGTGGCTGTGGTGGTATGTATACTGCTAATACCATGGCGACCGCTATCGAAGTTCTCGGTATGAGTTTGCCAGGCTCTTCATCTCACCCAGCTGAATCAGCAGACAAGAAAGAAGACATCGAAGCAGCAGGACGTGCTGTTGTTAAGATGTTGGAGCTCGGTCTCAAACCATCAGACATCTTGACTCGTGAAGCCTTTGAAGATGCTATCACTGTAACCATGGCTCTCGGTGGTTCTACAAACGCCACTCTTCACTTGCTTGCCATTGCCCATGCTGCCAATGTTGACTTGTCTCTTGAGGACTTCAATACGATCCAAGAGCGTGTGCCTCACTTAGCCGACTTGAAACCATCTGGTCAGTATGTCTTCCAAGACCTCTACGAAGTCGGTGGTGTGCCTGCGGTTATGAGATATCTCTTGGCAAATGGTTTCCTTCACGGAGATCGCATCACATGTACTGGTAAGACAGTTGCTGAGAACTTAGCTGACTTTGCAGACCTTACACCAGGTCAAAAAGTTATTATGCCACTTGAAAATCCAAAACGTGCGGACGGTCCATTGATTATCTTGAATGGGAACCTTGCCCCTGATGGAGCGGTTGCTAAGGTATCAGGTGTTAAAGTGCGTCGTCACGTTGGTCCAGCTAAGGTCTTTGACTCAGAAGAAGATGCTATTCAGGCCGTTCTGACAGATGAAATCGTTGATGGCGATGTAGTCGTTGTTCGTTTCGTTGGGCCTAAGGGTGGTCCTGGTATGCCTGAGATGTTGTCACTTTCATCAATGATTGTTGGTAAAGGTCAAGGAGACAAGGTTGCCCTCTTGACAGACGGCCGTTTCTCTGGTGGTACTTATGGTCTGGTTGTTGGACATATCGCTCCTGAAGCTCAGGATGGTGGACCAATTGCCTACCTTCGTACAGGCGATATCGTTACGGTTGACCAAGATACCAAAGAAATTTCCATGGCCGTATCCGAAGAAGAACTTGAAAAACGTAAGGCAGAAACTACCTTGCCACCACTTTACAGTCGTGGTGTCCTCGGTAAATACGCTCACATCGTATCATCTGCTTCACGCGGAGCCGTGACAGACTTCTGGAATATGGACAAGTCAGGTAAAAAATAAACTTAAAAAGCAAGCCAATCTCGGCTTGCTTCTTTTCATCTTCAAAAGTGATTTGCCTGCTTATACTCAATAAAAATCAAAGAGCAAACTAGAAAGCTAGGCGCAGATTGCTCAAAACACTGTTTTGAGGTTGTGGATAGAACTGACGAAGTCAGTAACATCTATACGACAAGCCGACGCTGACGTGGTTTGAAGAGATTTTTGAAGAGTATTAACGAGGTGGTAGTCCAAGGGCAATACGGCCGTAGCGACTGATTCGTGTAATTTTCCAAGCAGGCGACCAGGTAACTTCAACCTTGACATCTTCGATACCCTCGATTTGTTTGAGACCTGCCACGATTTCGATAGGCAGGCTTTCGGCACAATCGCAGGCAGTATCGGTGAAGGTCATGACAATCTTACAGAGGCCTGTTTCGTCTAGATTGATTTCATAAATCAGCCCTAGATTGTAAACATCCAATTCCACATCTGTATCAAAAACCTTCTCTAGTTTTTCGATAATTTGGTCTTGTAAAGCCAAAGCACGGTCATTGATTTTGATATCCTCTCTCATTACAGTCCCTCCACGTGATAAATATCCTCTATTTTCTCATAATTCTGACAATTTGGCAAGTTTTTGATGAATTTTCTGAAAAATATGATAAAATGAAGAAAATACGGAATCAAGGGGAAGTCTATGGAGCAGATTGGAAAAGTCTTTAGACAATTACGAGAGTCAAGAAATATCTCGCTGAGACAAGCAACTGGGGGACAATTTTCGCCGTCTATGTTGTCCCGATTTGAAACAGGCCAGAGTGAGCTTTCGGTGGAAAAGTTTCTATTTGCCCTAGAAAATATATCTGCCAGTGTAGAGGAAATCCTCTTTCTGGCGAGAGGTTTTCAGTATGATACAGATTCTGAGTTGAGAAAAGAAATCATAGATGTCTTGGATCCAAAGAATATAGCTCCGCTTGAGGACTTGTATCGCAGGGAGTATCAAAAGCATGCCCATTCTCAAAATAAACAGAAACATATTCTAAATGCCATTATTATCAAGTCTTATATGAAGAGCATGGACGAAAGGGTAGAGTTAACGGCAGAGGAGGGGAAAGTCCTTCATGATTATTTGTTTTCTACCGAGATCTGGGGAATCTATGAACTCAATTTATTTTCAGTCAGTTCACCATTTCTATCTGTTTCTCTTTTCACTAGGTATGTTAGAGAAATGGTACGTAAATCTGATTTTCTAATGGAAATGTCTGGTAATCGAAACCTTTTTCACACTATACTCTTGAATGGTTTTTTAGCCAGCATTGAGTGTGAGGAATTTACCAATGCCTCTTATTTTAAACGTGTCATCAAAGAGCATTTCTACAAGGAAAATGAGACCTATTTCCGAATTGTCTATTTGTGGGCGGAAGGTCTCCTTGATAGCAAGCAAGGCAGAGTCAAGGAAGGTCAGAAAAAGATGGAAGATGCTGTCCATATTTTTGAGATGCTTGGCTGTAACAAATCCGCCGAATACTATCGAAAAACGACCGATTGTTGAATATCTGCAAACTAAGAAAATAATTTGAAATTTTAAGCGATAGAACTCTTGCCCTCTCTCAGGTTATCAAAGAAGTTCTATCGTTTTTTTGCTTATTTTGTGTGTTGCATATATTCAAAAGTTTTCCCTTTCAATTTCTAAGTGCTATACTATAGTCATACTTCATATAGGGATTAGAACAAGAAGGGGGATTACCTATGAAACTATTGTTTAGAAATCAAGCTTATCGACTCTTGACTTTGTCACGCTTCTTCAATGCCTTTGGTGCTTCGATTTTTAATCTGGTATTTATCGTCTATGCATCGACCTTGCCACAAGCTTCGTTTGCGGTTGCTATGGCGAATATTGTCATGCTTCTTCCGACTCTCTTTACAGTTTTTGTAGGGATTCGGGCAGATTACACGAGGGACAAGGTCAAATGGATGGTCTATAGCGGTTTGTTTCAGGCAGTTTTATTTTTTCTAGCAGCTCTAGTTGTTCAGCAAGCTACTCTCTTTGCCTTTTCTAGCCTGTGTTTAATCAATGTCATTAGTGATGTCATCAGTGATTTTGCTGGTGGTTTGCGCATGCCTCTCATTAAGGAAAAAGTAGCTGAAGATGATTTGATGGAGGCTTACTCTTTTTCCCAGTTCATCACCTATATTTCAGCTATTGGTGGTCAAGCTTTTGGAGTCTGGCTCTTAGGTTTATCGGTCAACAATTTTTCCCTCGTTGCGGGAATCAATGCCTGTTTCTTCCTCGTATCAGCCTCTGTTCTCTTTTTAGGAAGAAGCAAATTGAGCCTGTCAATTTCATCTGCTGATGGTGAAATCCTAAAAAATGAGAAGCTTTCTATCAAAGAGCAGTTCCTGACAATTTACCGAAATTTACGCCTTGTTTTTCTTAAAGGTGGACAGAAAAACTTTGGTTTTATGCTCTTTGCTGTTTTGCTTATCAATGCCTTGGGTGGCGCCTTGGGTGGAATTTATAATATCTTCTTTTTGAGCCATTCACTTTTGGATTTTTCTTACACAGAGGCGTTATTTATCAGTCAATTCTGTGCTTTGTTAGCAATCATCATCAGTAGCCTTACGGGCAATGATTATGTTGGGAAACAGTCCTTGCCTAGATTGATGATGTGGGCGACTGTAGGACTCAGTCTAGTTGGTTTAGCTAACGTATTCAATCAAGTCGTGCTTGGTTTGCTATTTCTCTTTTTAACTCTGTATGTGTGTGGTAAAGTTACACCAAAGATTAGTGCCATGCTCATGAAAAATCTAGCTCCAGAGGTTTTAGCTCGTACCAGTAATTTTTTAGGCTTATTGTTTACCTTATCCGTACCTGTGGGAACAGCTTGTTTTTCACTTGTAGCCGTATGGAATATACAGTTGACTTGGATGCTATTTGTTGGTCTTTCCTTGCTAGCTATTCTTTTGACAATCCTTAATCTCAAAAATGATATCTAATACTCTTCGAAAATCAAATTCAAACCATGTCAACGTCGCCTTGCCGTACTCAAGTACAGCCTGCGGCTAGTTTCCTAGTTTGCTCTTTGATTTTCATTGAGTATAAATCCTAATTTTTTTCTCACTGTCTTAATCCCTCTATTTATGGTAAAATAAGACTATTAAGTTTAAAGAGGATTCCCTATGAAATTACAAAAACCAAAAGGAACGCAGGATATTTTACCTGCTGAGTCTGCTAAATGGCAGTACGTTGAGGGCTTTGCCCGTGAGATTTTCAAGCGCTATAACTATGCAGAAGTGCGCACGCCTATTTTTGAGCATTACGAGGTTATCAGCCGTTCTGTCGGAGATACAACGGATATCGTAACCAAGGAAATGTATGACTTTTATGACAAGGGTGATCGCCATATTACTCTCCGTCCAGAAGGAACAGCGCCAGTTGTCCGTTCCTACGTGGAAAATAAACTCTTCGCCCCAGAAGTGCAAAAGCCAAGTAAGTTCTACTACATGGGCCCTATGTTCCGCTATGAGCGTCCACAGGCAGGGCGTTTGCGCCAGTTCCACCAGATTGGTGTTGAGTGTTTTGGCTCTAGCAATCCAGCTACCGATGTGGAAACCATCGCTATGGCAGCTCATTTCTTGAAAGAAATCGGCATCCAAGGTGTTAAATTACATCTTAACACTCTTGGAAATCCTGGGAGTCGTGCGGCCTACCGTCAAGCCTTGATTGACTATTTGACACCGCTCAAGGAGACCTTGTCTAAGGATAGTCAACGTCGCTTGGAGGAAAATCCTCTCCGTGTCTTGGACTCTAAGGAAAAAGAAGACAAGGTAGCAGTAGAGAATGCACCTTCTATCTTGGACTTCCTTGATGAAGAAAGTCAAGCTCATTTTGATGCTGTGCGTCAGATGTTGGAAAATCTTGGAGTAGACTATATCATCGATACCAATATGGTGCGTGGTCTGGACTACTACAATCACACTATTTTCGAGTTTATCACTGAGATTGAGGGCAATGACCTGACAGTCTGTGCGGGTGGCCGTTACGATGGTTTGGTTTCTTACTTTGGAGGCCCTGAAACTGCTGGATTTGGTTTTGGACTTGGTGTAGAGCGCCTGCTTCTCATTCTTGAAAAGCAAGGTGTGGCCCTCCCTATCGAAAACGCCCTAGATGTCTATATCGCAGTCTTGGGAGAAGGAGCAAATGTCAAGGCCTTGGAATTAGTACAGGCTCTTCGCCAACAAGGATTCAAAGCAGAGCGTGATTACCTCAACCGTAAACTCAAAGCTCAATTCAAGTCAGCCGATGTCTTTGCGGCTAAGACCCTTATCACCCTAGGAGAGAGTGAAGTCGAAAGCGGACAAGTTACAGTTAAGAATAATCAAACCCGAGAAGAAGTGCAAGTATCACTTGAAGCAATCAGTCAAAACTTCTCAGAAATCTTTGAAAAACTAGGATTTTAATGATAGATAAACTGGTCAGGAACCTAATTCTGACCTTTTTCTTTTGCAAAATGACAAAAATCATAAACTTTTTGACAAATATACTTGTCAAAAAGAAAAAGATGTGTTACAATGTAAGCAAGTTAAGAGAAAAGGAGAAAGGAATGCTTAAAAATCGTCTAAAAGAGCTTCGGGCTCGCGATGGTCTCAATCAAACCGACCTAGCCAAGCTGGCAGGGGTTTCCAGACAGACCGTTAGCCTACTAGAACGGGATGAGTACACCCCGTCCATTATCATTGCCCTGAAAATATCTCAAATTTTCAACGAAACAGTCGAATCGGTATTTCGCTTGGAGGAGGACGAGTGATGAACAAGTATAAAGTGATTTATTATGTAGTGGTCACAGTTCTATTAGTCAGCGTGTTTCTATTGATTGGGATAGACTTAGGCTGGTTTAATCCATATCAAAGTAACCAATTTGTTTGGGCCTACTTTGCTCTTATCCCAGTCGTTGACTGGATTGAAAAGAAAGCAAACAATTTAGCGAGTGAAAAAGGAGAATGAATATGAAAAAGAAACGTGGATTGTTATTATTTTTGATGTCTGTTGTCTCGGGAGCTTTCTTGTACATATTTGTAGATATATCGAAGGCTGGTGCCGAATCCCATGGAATTATGTTAGATGTAAAAGTCTTGCTACCCTGGATATCAGCTATTGGTTTACTATTAGGTTTTGTTGGTATTCTTTTGACGTTCAATTTCTTAAAGAAAAGCAGAAAATTTCACTCCTTGTATCAAGAGGAAATAGATGATGATCTGAATGAAACCTATTATGTGCAAATGTATCGGAATCTCGAGTTTGGAACCATTACTTCTAATATTACAAGTGTAGCGATTTTATTGGCTCTTGTCATCTCAGGTAGTGAAGTAATTGTACTCGATGTAAGTCGTATAACATTTTCCCTTTCCTTTTTGGCATTAGTGCTGTTCTTGCAGAGTCAAAAATATCTTTCTAAAACAATTGCGATTGTTCGTCAGTTTGATTTGGCTCTTTTCTCTACACCAAAGGATATCTTGAACTATATTAATTCTTATGATGAAGGGGAGCGTCAGGCTAATTTGGAACAGAGTTTTCGGATTTTATTCCAATTAAATCAGTATGTCTTACCAGTCTTATATATTTTTCTTTTTTTCATTTCTGTCTTGACAGGAGAGATTCAGTTACTAGCTTTCTTGCTGGTAGGAGTGATCCATATTTATATCGGTGTGATGCAGTTGCCTATGGTGAAACGTTATTTTAAATAAAGGAGTTTCTATGATTCGTGTTGAAAATGTAAGCAAAAGTTTTGGGAGCAAAAAAGCTCTTCATCAGATTTCTTTTGAGATTAAGGAGGGTGAAATCTTTGGTTTTCTTGGTCCTTCTGGCTCAGGTAAAACAACCATGATCAATGTCTTAACAGGACAGTTGGCTGCAGATCAAGGTAACACAATTTTGTTAGGCAAGAATTCTCAAGATTTAACCTCAAATGATTTGGAACAAATTGGTATTGTTAGTGATGGCAGTGGTTTTTATGAAAAGATGAGTCTTTACAAAAATCTTCTCATCTATGCTAAGTTATATGGTCTCAAGTCAGATAGAGTAAATCAGGTGCTCCAACAGGTTGGCTTGGCAGATGCTAAAGATATTATCGCAGAAAAATTATCTACAGGAATGAAACAACGAATGTTCTTGGCTCGTGCCCTTCTGAATGCTCCTAAGATTCTCTTTCTAGATGAGCCAACCAGTGGCTTAGATCCTACAACATCCAAGATGATTCATAACCTACTTCAAGAATTAAAGCAGGCGGGGACAACTATCTTTCTGACCACGCACGATATGAATGAAGCAACTCTGCTTTGTGATCGCTTATCTCTTTTGAATAAGGGAAACTTAATAGAGTATGGAAGTCCGCAAGATATTATCCAGAAGTACCATGTGGATAAGAAAGTACGTGTGGTTTATAACGACGGACGAGAACAGATAGTTCCATTTGATGAATTACCACATTTAGACACGACAGATTTGATGGTGGTTCACTCTTGT
This sequence comes from Streptococcus mitis, assembly GCF_002096925.1. GTDB lineage: Bacteria > Bacillota > Bacilli > Lactobacillales > Streptococcaceae > Streptococcus > Streptococcus mitis_AF. The sequence goes on from NZ_NCVN01000084.1 coordinate 64,961, forward strand.
GAGCCAACTTTAGAAGAAATCTTTATCAGATTGACAGGAGAAAAGTTAGATGTTTAGAAAATTAAATGCCCTACTATGGTTAAGAGTGCAAGTTCTTATTAGCAATTCAACTTTGTTAGCGACTTTATTGATTCCTTTTGGTATTGCTGTTTTATATAATGAATTTTTAAATAAGAATGGACAATTGAGCCTATTTTTACTATCTTCTAGCTTGACGATGGTCTTGAGCATGGGAAGTGGTTATATGGTATCGATTATGATGGCAGAAGATAAGGAAAAACGAAATCTTAAATCACTCATCCTAAGTGGTGTGACAGCAACAGAATATACTTTCAGTATGCTTGTTCTCCCTATTCTGATAATGTTGGTTGCTATGACTGTACTTCCCATCTATCTTAAAGTAGATGTATCTGGTTATTTATTTGCCTACGTTATCTATTTGCTCCTAGCAACTATTAGTATTATTTTTCTCAACCTTCTAATCGGTGCGGTATCAGATACTCAGTCTAAAGCGCAAGTCTATAGTATCTTTCCTATGTTAATTGTCTCTGTTTTACCTATAATTGCTCTTCAAAATGATACGATTCAGAAAGTGTTGGATTACTCGTTCGTTGGTCCTATTGTAAATCTTTTAAATAAAAAAGGTGGGGAAATATCTTTTTCTAATATTGGTATGTTACTTGCCTGGGTACTTGTGTTAGGAATAGCGAACCTCTTTGTATTGAAAAATAGCTATAAAGCAAGATAGGAGATTTATATGAAACTACTTAAAAACCTCGGCTGGTTTCTTCTAGCCATTCTATCTTTTCTGGTTATCTATGGGACCGTTCAAAGTGGGGCTGTAGAAGCTTTGAAACTGGGCGCTTCGCCCTATGCTACTACCTTGCTTTATGTGGCCTTGGCTGGAGTATATGTGTACGTCATTTATAAATGGTACCAGAAAGCTCCTGTTCATATTGAGAAGAGTGGCTTTAACCGATTTATTTGGCTCCCTGCCTTGGTTTGGTTCTTATCTCTGGTTGTCCAGTTTTTCTTGCCAAATGATCCTTCAGTAAATCAACAAACAGCGATAGACTTGACCTTGTCTCAACCCCTTTTCTCATTCTTTGCGGTCGTTATTTTTGCTCCTTTGACGGAAGAGCTTATCTTTAGAGGGATGTTGGCACGCTATCTCTTTCCTAAGCAGGACAATAGTAAACAAACTCTGCTTTTCCTTCTGGTAACAAGTGTTCTATTTGCCTTGATTCATTTCCCAGGAACTTTGCAACAGTTTTTGGTTTATGCTAGTCTAGGATTGAGTTTGGGGCTGGCTTATGTAAGTCGAAAAGGTCTTCTTTACAGCATTTCTCTTCACGCTTTGAATAATTTAGTCAGCTTTTTGATGATTCTCATGCTATAATAGAGTCAGGAGGTCACATGAAACGAGTAATTTTATTAGCAGTGATTCAAGCAGTTGTTCTATTTTTCATCATTGGGGCGCTAGCTTATGCCTTCAAGGGCGATTTCTTCTACAACTATCTAGCAGTTGTCTTTGCCCCTATTGCAGGTGTCTTGCGCTTTGGGACAGCCTACACAACGGAAATTGTCTTGCCTCGAAAGGCAGCCGAAATTGCTGAAAAGCGTAAAGCAGGCAACAATTCAAAATAAAAGAGTCCGGTGAACTTCATCGGATTTTTGTATGGGCGTCGATTTTTAGAGTCTTCACTTGATTTTTAAAGACTGGCAAACTTTTCTGATGATTTTCATGAAGAGCCTGCGCTTTTATGGTAAAATAGTAACAGAATAAAAGAGGAGAGAAACAATGAAACGTAGTATGTATGCTGGTCGTGTTCGTGAGGAACACATCGGACAAGAAATGACCTTGAAAGGATGGGTTGGCCGTCGTCGTGACCTTGGTGGTTTGATCTTTATCGACCTTCGTGACCGTGAAGGAATCATGCAGTTGGTTATCAACCCTGAAAAAGTATCTGCAGAGGTTATGGCAACAGCTGAAAGCCTTCGTAGCGAATTTGTTATCGAGGTGACTGGACAGGTCGCTGCGCGTGAGCAAGCCAATGATAAGTTGCCAACTGGTGCAGTTGAGTTAAACGTGACAGCTCTGACAGTGCTTAATACAGCTAAGACAACCCCATTTGAGATTAAGGATGGGATTGAGGCCAATGACGATACACGTTTACGTTACCGTTACCTTGACCTTCGTCGTCCAGAAATGTTGGAAAATCTTAAACTTCGTGCTAAGGTGACCCACTCTATCCGCAACTACTTGGATGAGTTGGAGTTTATCGACGTGGAGACACCATTCCTTTCTAAATCAACGCCTGAAGGGGCGCGTGACTACTTGGTGCCATCTCGTGTTAATAAAGGGCATTTCTATGCTCTTCCTCAAAGTCCACAAATCACGAAACAACTCTTGATGAATGCTGGTTTTGACCGCTACTACCAAATCGTTAAATGTTTCCGTGACGAGGACTTGCGTGGTGACCGCCAGCCTGAGTTCACTCAGGTCGACTTGGAAACATCTTTCCTTACTGAGCAAGAAATCCAAGATATCACAGAAGGATTGATTGCGCGCGTGATGAAAGAAACCAAAGGCATCGAAGTAACTCTTCCATTTCCTCGTATGAAGTATGATGATGCTATGGCTCTTTACGGTTCTGATAAGCCAGATACTCGTTTTGATATGTTGCTTCAGGACTTGACAGAAGTGGTTAGAGGTGTTGATTTCAAAGTCTTTTCAGAAGCACCTGCCGTTAAAGCTATTGTGGTCAAAGGAGCTGCGGATAACTACTCACGTAAAGACATTGACAAGATGACTGAAGTAGCTAAACAGTACGGTGCTAAAGGTCTTGCTTGGGTCAAGGTTGTGGATGGAGAATTAAACGGACCAGTTGCCAAGTTCTTGACTGGGATCCAAGCAGAATTGACTGCAGCACTTGGTCTTGAAGATAAGGACTTGGTTCTCTTTGTGGCGGATACGCTTGAGGTAGCCAATGCAACACTAGGCGCCCTTCGTGGACGTATCGCCAAAGAGCTTGGCTTGATTGATAACGATAAATTCAACTTCCTTTGGGTGGTTGATTGGCCAATGTTTGAATGGTCTGAAGAAGAAGGTCGCTACATGAGCGCCCACCATCCGTTCACTCTTCCACAGGAAGAAACAGCTCACGAATTAGAAGGTGATTTGGCTAAGGTTCGTGCCATTGCTTATGATATCGTCTTGAACGGTTATGAGCTTGGTGGTGGTAGCCTTCGTATCAACCAAAAAGACCTTCAAGAACGCATGTTCAAGGCTCTTGGTTTCTCAGCTGAAGAAGCCAATGACCAGTTTGGTTTCCTTCTTGAAGCCATGGACTATGGTTTCCCACCACACGGTGGTTTGGCTATCGGTCTTGACCGATTTGTCATGCTCTTAGCAGGAGAAGAAAATATCCGTGAAGTCATTGCCTTTCCTAAGAACAATAAGGCAACCGACCCAATGACACAAGCTCCATCAACAGTCGCTCTCAAACAACTAGAGGAACTCAGCTTACAAGTAGAAGAAGATGAAACAAGCAAAACGAATTAAGCGGTGGCGCTATTATTTGCGCCGCTTTGCTTATCAGATAAAAATCTTACGAGTTTTACAAAGTATCTCTCGGGAAAAATATGATGAGAAAGTATCGGCTTCTCTGGTTTATGGCTTTCTGTCAGCAGTAGCAGTCAATTTCTTTTTTCAACCAGGGCACGTTTACTCCAGTGGTGCGACAGGTCTGGCACAGATTATCTCTGCCTTGAGTAATCACTGGTTTGGTTTTTACATTCCGATATCGCTAACCTTTTATGCTATCAATTTTCCGTTGATGATTTTGGCTTGGTATCAGATTGGGCATAAGTTTACAATCTTTACCTTCATCACAGTATCCATGAGTTCCCTCTTTATCCAGCTTGTACCAGTTGTGACCTTGACAGAGGATCCCATTATCAACGCCCTTTTTGGGGGTGTTGTCATGGGCTTGGGGATTGGTTTTGCTCTTCGCAACAATATCTCCAGTGGTGGGACGGATATCGTCAGCCTGACCATTCGCAAGAAAACAGGTAAGAATGTCGGTAGTATTTCTTTCTTGGTAAATGGGACCATCATGCTGATAGCAGGCTTGACCTTTGGTTGGGAATACGCTCTCTACTCTATGATTACCATCTTTGTCTCTAGCCGTGTCACAGACGCTGTCTTTACCAAGCAAAAACGGATGCAGGCCATGATTGTGACCAATCATCCAGAGAAGGTAATTGAAAAAATCCATAAAAAATTGCACCGCGGTGCAACCATGATCCACGATGCAGAAGGAACCTATAATCACGAAAGAAAGGCAGTTTTAATCACTGTCATTACACGTGCAGAGTTTAATGAATTTAAACAGATTATGAAACAGGTGGATCCAAGCGCCTTTGTCTCTGTCTCGGAGAATGTTCATATTTTGGGACGGTTCGTTGAAACAGATAATTAGTGATCAAAAAAACCAGCGCGAGCTGGTTTTTATTTTTCAACAATTTTATGTCCAATCAACTGGCGATAACAAATTTGTTTATTGCTTTTAGCATCATTGATTATCTGGAGGATAGTTTCAAAGGAAACACGACCAAGCTCCAAACTATTGATATCAACATAGGCCGCCAAGTTGAGCTTGGGATTGACTGAGTCGAAGCTGAGGACAGGGACATCCAGTTGGTGTTTTGCGATGTAATCACAGACCCCTGCAGCAAGGAGACTATCAATGGTAATAATAGCGTCAATATTTGAATCGTGTTTGAAGAGAAGTCTACTAAAGCGATAACCATTATCTTCAAGAAATTCAGTAGCAAAGCAAGTCAGATTAGTATCGAGAGGAAGTTGGTGTTGTTTTAGAGCCATCTCGTAACCTGTCAGACGGTCTTGTGTTACGAAGAGTCGCTTAGTACCTCCGATAAAGGCAATTCGCTTGCAGCCTTTTTTGATGAAATACTCTGTCGCATCAAAACCAGCTTGGACATTGTCATTATCGACAAGTGGAATGAAGGGAGATAGAGATTTACCTAAGATAAGGAAAGGAAATTGCTCGTCTGCTACTAACTTAACCAAAGGGTCCTCTTCTTGGGCATAGAGGAAAATCAAACCATCTACACGCTTACCATAGACCATCTGAGAAATAGCTTTAAGGCGCTCTTTTTCATCTTTACCTGTTGCAATCTGAATGGCATAGTGGTTTTCAGATGCGACTTGGGCGATACCACGGAGGACAGATGGGAAGAAAGGATTTTGATAGAAGGCGTCTGAGTCGTCAGGAAGGACCAAGCCGATAACTTGGGTATAACTGCTTACCAAACTACGAGCGTTGAGGTTGGGGTGGTAATTAAGCTCCTTCATAGCTTTGCGAACGCGTTTTTTTGTTTCGTCGCTAATGGTTGATTTATTTTGAATAACACGGGTTACGGTTGAAGGCGAAACACCAGCAGCCTTGGCCACGTCTTTAATCGTAACGGGCATAAAAATCTCCTATTTATGGTAATCTGGATCACGGAAATGCGTTTTATAAAAGATAGTGACCAGATACAGAACAAAAAGAATGTTTTGTACAGTAATGAGAGTTGTCATATTTTGGCCAAATAGTCCCAAAATAAGCGTAATCAGGGTTGGTAATCCTAAACAGTTCAAGATAAAATGGTAGCACTCTTTAAAGGTCCTAAATGAAAAGAGGCGTGATTTTTTAGTGATATAAAGGAGAAGACTCGCTCCTAGAGAGACGATAAAGAAATTTAAACCAAAGAGGAAGCTGGCACCGAGAACTAGGAAGAGACTGATATAGACACGATTCTGCTGGTACCAGTCTTTAGAAATGGCTTGGGTCAAGCTGTCTTTGTTTTTGAAACTTTCAGTCTCAATCGCTCGGTAAGAGACACGGGTCAGTTCTTTACTTTCCTTGCTGATGACGAGCTCATTCGTATCGAAATGCAGTTGCAAGTCCTTAGGTAATTCCTTGCTTTGACTTGGACCGATCACAATAGAAGGCTCTTGACTAGCTGTTCCAGTATAAGTTAATTTACCATCAACAATTGTAGCGTGTTCAGAGAGATCCTGGACAACCTTATCTGTCAATGGTTCATAGACATTATCGATAAAGGTTTCTAGCGGATAAGTCTCCTGTGAGCTGTTTTGGATGGCAATAGGTACCATAGATAAGCTGATAAGGAAGATACTGGTAAAGAGAAGCTGAAACCAGTTGAGTCCGAAACGTTTGGACAGGGGCTTACGAAATCCCCAAATACTTGAAAAATATGAAAATGGATATGGAAGCATTTGTATCTTTCTAAAAGGTGTTTTCTATATGAGTATTATTATATAGAGAAATGTACTTTATTTCAAGTCTAGGAGACAAATTGCTTGCTACAAGGATATTTTTACAGTAACAAGTTTTAAAATGAAAAAGGGTGGCGGGGATATATTATCCCTTGTCGCCACCACTTGTAAGTCCTGAAACAAAGTTCTTTTGTAGGAAGAAGAAGAGAATACAGATTGGAAGGGCGATGAGGATAGCGCCTGCTGAGAAGTAGGCAATCTTCAAGTTCTTCGCATTGCTAACGAAGGTTTGGAGACCTACGGCAACAGTAAAGTATTCTTTCTCACGAAGCAAGAAACTAGAGAGGATGTAGTCCCCGAAAGGTCCCATGAAGGCCCAGAGAGCTTGTACGGCAACCATTGGGCGAACCAGTGGAAGAACAATTTGCCAGAAGCGGCGGAAGTGTCCTGCACCGTCTAGTTTTGCAGATTCGTCTAGAGACATTGGCACTGTATCGAAGTAGCCCTTCATGAGCCAAGCATTCATTGGGATACCACCACCAACGTAGAGGAAGATGAGGAACCAGCTGTGGTTAAGGGCGTTCAACATAAGTGCCATAACGAAGAAGGCTGTCAAAGCGGCCATTGTTGGAACCATTTGGATAATCAAGAAGAAGACCAAACTTTGTTTACGAGCCAAGAAATTGTAACGGCTGTAAGCATAACCAGCAAGTACGATAATACTTGTTTGAACAGCCATAGTAATTAAGGCGATAATCAAAGTGTTGAGATACCAAGTACCGTATAGGGTTTCAGTAAAGAGTCCTTTAAAGTTATCAAAATTGAAGTCGATGTTAGTATCGAGTTTAAAGGCCGCGACGTTACCTGCTTTAAAGGCTGACATGATGGTAATCAACAGTGGATAGATAATCACGATCGATAGGCCAATCAAGTAGAGGTAAGTAAGGGTTTGAGTCAGTCTACGTTTGAGTTTAATTGAGTTATTCATCTTAGACGTCCTCCATATCAAATGCGTGTAGTTTCTTGAATGCGATCATAGAGATTGAGATGACAATGATAGAGATAATCAAGGTAACAGCTGCCGCCATTGAGTATTGAGGAGATGTACCTGTTGTCAAACGGTAGATCCATGAGATCAAGATATCGGTTGAACCAGCTCCACCTCCGACACTACCAGGTCCTCCACCATTGAAGAGGTACATGATAGAGAAGTTGTTAAAGTTGAAGGTGTATTGACTAATCAAAGTAGGTGCCGCAACAGCCAAGATCATTGGGAAAGTGATGTTGCGGAATTTTTGCCAAGCATTGGCACCGTCAATATAAGCTGCTTCGTAAAGGTCGTTAGGAATAGATTGCAAGATACCCAAGGTCAAAACGTAGATGTATGGGAATCCAAGCCAACCCTGCATCATAATCAAGGCAATCTTAGTCCAAGTTGGGTCTGTTTTCCAAGGAATAAGAGTACCATCAAGGAAAGGAAGGAATTTAGCTAAGATTGGCAATACTTGAGTGTTGATAGCACCAACACTATCGTTAAACATGTTTGAGAATGTCAAGATAGTGATGAAGGCTGGGACAGCCCAAGGAAGAAGGAAAATAACACCGAAGATACGTTTTCCTTTGATAAATGGTTGGTTAGCAATGATAGCTGTGAAGATACCAATGACGATCTGTAAAGTTGAGGCAGATAAAGCCCAGATGATAGTCCAAGAAAGGACGGCACCAAAGGCAGAACGGAAGGTACTCAAGCTCCAAATGTTTGTAAAGTTGGTCAAACCAACCCAGTCCAACAATTTGTTTGGTGGCAAGTGTTGGAAGTCGTAGTTGGTAAAGGCGATCATCAAGGTTACGATAACTGGGAAGATAATCGCAAAAGTCATGGCAATGTAAGATGGAATGATTAAGAGGTAAGGGAAGCCATTTTCATAGATTCCTTTGACCATTTCTTTAAAGGTAAGTGCTACTGGTATGCCATTATTAATATGTTTGGCAGTTGTATGTGCATCTTTGATATTTGCGAAATAAAAGAGTACATAAACAACTACAAAGATTAAATGGAAGGCACCACGAATCAGCATAAAGAGGGAATTGTCACGACCTGGTTTATCACCAAGAGTGATGAGATTGCTCAATTCAGGGGCTGCAAGTGCTAGGAAGTAAAGGACAAATACGATGGTTACACCAAGGAAGATAAAACCTTTGGCTTTTTGTTTATTGTAAATCTGTCCTAACCCAGGAATGATAGACAGCAGGGCTGCTTTACTAGGTTGTTGCTTTTCCATAATAACTCCTTTCATAGGATACTGGTTTTCAATCAAAACCTAAACTATATATGTTTTCTGTTGATAAATTCAAAGGGGGATTTGAATTCCACCCCCCTTGAACCAATTTTTTATTCACCAAATTTTTGTTTGATTGTTTCTTTGATCAATGTAACAGCGTCGTTAGCAGCTGTTTTCGCATCTTTCTTACCGCTTACAGCGTCAAAGAGCATAGTTTTCGCTGGATCCCAAACTGCAGACATTTGAGAGATGTTTGGCATTGGTTGAGCGTTCTTGAACTGTTTGATAACAGCTGTTGTCAACTCATCGTTTTTACCTTCTGCATAAGTACGAGCTTCAGTGTTAGCTGGGATTTCGTTAGTTTTATCGTAGAATGCTTTTTGTTGTTCAGTTGAAACAAGGAAGTCTACAAATTTTTGTGCGCCTTCAAGGTTCTTAGTGCTTGATGGGATGATCCAAGCTTTACCACCACCGAATGCAGCGTAATCTTTTCCGTTTGGAAGAGTTGGGATAGTAGCAACACCGTAGTTTACTTTAGCATCTTTGAATGCTTGAGCTTTCCAAGGTCCATCGATAATAGCAGCTGTTTTACCTTCTTGGAATTGAGTTTGGATCAAGTTTCCAGCACCTTCAGTATCTTGCATACCTTTAGGCCATTTTTCGTACCAAGATTTAGCGTAGTTGATACCTGCAATAGCACCGTCGTTTGCAAGACCGATGTCTTTAGGATCTTTACCGTTTTGTCCGAATACGTAACCACCGTTACCAGCAAGGAGTCCGTATGCGTAGTAGAAGTTTGTCCAGTCAGCTAGAAAGGCAGTAGTTTTGCCATCTTCACCAGCGAAAGCGTATTTGCTGTCTTTAGCAAGGTTTTCCAAATCAGCAAAAGTTTTTGGAGCTTCTTTTACCAAGTCTTTGTTATAGTACAAAACGAGTGATTCGATAACAGCTGGAGCACCATAGACTTTACCGTCAGCAGCTGTTACAAGAGATTTAGTTTTATCATCTGTTTTAGCGCCGTCGCTCAATTTCACTTCTGAAAGTTGTCCGTCAGTACCAAGGCTACCTACACGGTCGTATGGAGCCATCATAACGTCAGGAGCTTGACCTGATTGGTTGTCAAGAGAAAGTTTGTCAAGACCACCCATTTGGTCACCAGATTTGATGTTAACTGTTGTTCCTGATTGTTCTTTATAAGCTTTAGCAACTGTTTCAGCATAAGCTTTGTATTGGTCTTCAACGTAAAGAGTGATTTCTTTTGCTTCAGATGAACCAGAATCAGCAGGCTTATCAGCAGTTTTGCTTCCGCAAGCTACCAAAAGCAAGCTAGCAAGTGTAGCAGTCCCAAGCACAGCAGCGCTCTTCATGAATTTAGATGACATAGTGTATTCCTCCTAAAGAATAACAAATTTTATAATGAGGAAACGCAAACGTTTTCCTTTATGGGACTAGTATAGCACAATCAGAAAGCGGTTGCAAGTGTTTTTTGTAAAAATTTTTAAAAAAATTGTGAAAAGAGTAAACGCTTCATCGTCATATAATAGTAGAAAATCTCAAAAATCGGTTTTGTTTTAAATTTAAAAAAAGTTGAGAAAACGATTGCCTAATTTACAAATGGAAAGCAGGGAGAATTCTCACTTTATTTTTGCTTAATGAGATAAGTGAAAGCCTTATTCCTATTTTGTTTGTTGCCTGGAAGAATATATATACGAGTAAGAAGAAAAAATTTTTAAAAAATAATCAAAAAAGTTACTTAAAACCGCTTGCATTTATCAAGAAAATGAGCTATACTAGTAATAGCGCAAACGTTTGCGCTCATAAAAATGTAATATCTAACTATAAACACATGAGGTGCTTATTATGAAAAAACGTCAAAGTGGTGTGTTGATGCACATTTCTTCTCTTCCAGGGGCATACGGAATCGGATCATTTGGTAAAAGTGCTTACGACTTCGTTGATTTTTTGGTTCGCACAAAACAACGTTACTGGCAAATCCTTCCACTAGGAACAACTAGTTACGGAGACTCTCCTTACCAATCTTTCTCAGCCTTCGCAGGGAACACTCATTTTATCGATTTAGATATCTTGGTGAAACAAGGCTTGTTGCAAGCAAGTGACCTTGAAGGAGTTGACTTTGGTAGTGATGCTTCTGAAGTTGATTATGCGAAAATCTACTATGCACGTCGTCCTCTTTTAGAAAAAGCGGTAAAACGTTTCTTGGAAGTAGGAGATGTTAAAGATTTTGAGAAATTTGCTCAAGACAACCAATCATGGCTTGAACTCTTTGCAGAGTATATGGCTATCAAGGAGCATTTTGACAATCTTGCTTGGACTGAATGGCCAGATGCAGATGCTCGTGCTCGTAAAGCTTCAGCACTTGAAAGCTACCGTGAGCAATTGGCAGACAAGTTGGTTTACCACCGTGTGACTCAATACTTCTTCTTCCAACAATGGTTGAAATTGAAAGCTTACGCTAACGACAACCACATCGAAATCGTTGGAGACATGCCAATCTACGTAGCGGAAGATTCAAGCGATATGTGGGCAAATCCACATCTCTTCAAGACAGATGTCAACGGTAAGGCGACTTGCATCGCAGGATGCCCACCAGATGAATTTTCTGCAACTGGTCAGCTTTGGGGTAACCCAATCTATGACTGGGAAGCAATGGACAAAGACGGCTACAAATGGTGGATTGAACGCTTGCGTGAAAGCTTCAAAATCTACGACATCGTTCGTATTGACCACTTCCGTGGTTTCGAATCTTACTGGGAAATCCCTGCTGGTTCCGATACAGCAGCACCTGGTGAATGGGTGAAAGGTCCTGGCTACAAGCTTTTTGCAGCCGTTAAGGAAGAACTTGGTGAGTTAAACATCATCGCAGAAGACCTTGGTTTCATGACAGACGAAGTTATCGAATTGCGTGAACGTACGGGCTTCCCAGGAATGAAGATTCTTCAATTTGCATTCAACCCAGAAGACGAAAGCATCGATAGCCCACACTTGGCACCTGCTAACTCAGTTATGTACACAGGAACACACGATAACAATACGGTCCTTGGTTGGTACCGTAACGAGATCGATGATGCGACTCGTGAATACATGGCTCGCTACACGAACCGTAAAGAATACGAAACAGTGCCACATGCTATGCTTCGTACAGTCTTTTCATCAGTTAGCTTCATGGCAATTGCAACTATGCAAGATTTGCTAGAATTGGATGAGGTAGCTCGTATGAACTTCCCATCTACCCTTGGTGGAAACTGGTCTTGGCGTATGACTGAAGATCAATTGACACCAGCTGTCGAGGAAGGCTTGCTTGACTTGACAACAATCTATCGCCGAATCAATGAAAATTTGGTAGAATTAAAGAAATAATACAATATCAGGAGACACCTTAAACATGTTATCACTACAAGAATTTGTACAAAATCGTTACAATAAAACCATTGCAGAATGTAGCAATGAAGAGCTTTACCTGGCTCTTCTTAACTACAGCAAGCTTGCAAGTAGCAAAAAACCAGTTAACACTGGTAAGAAAAAAGTTTACTACATCTCAGCTGAGTTCTTGATTGGTAAACTCTTGTCAAACAACTTGATCAACCTTGGTCTTTACGACGATGTCAAAAAAGAACTTGCAGCTGCAGGTAAAGACTTGATCGAAGTTGAAGAAGTTGAATTGGAACCATCTCTTGGTAACGGTGGTTTGGGACGTTTGGCTGCCTGCTTTATCGACTCAATTGCTACTCTTGGTTTGAACGGTGACGGTGTTGGTCTTAACTACCACTACGGTCTTTTCCAACAAGTTCTTAAAAACAACCAACAAGAAACAATTCCAAATGCATGGTTGACAGAGCAAAACTGGTTGGTTCGCTCAAGCCGTAGCTACCAAGTGCCATTTGCTCACTTCACATTGACATCAACTCTTTACGATATCGATGTACCAGGTTACAAGACAGAAACTAAGAACCGCTTGCGTTTGTTTGACTTGGATTCAGTTGATTCTTCTATCATCGAAGATGGTATCAACTTTGACAAGACGGACATCGCTCGCAACTTGACTCTTTTCCTTTACCCAGATGATAGTGACCGTCAAGGTGAATTGCTCCGTATCTTCCAACAATACTTCATGGTTTCAAACGGTGCGCAATTGATCATCGACGAAGCAATCGAAAAAGGAAGCAACTTGCATGACCTTGCTGACTACGCAGTTGTACAAATCAACGATACTCACCCATCAATGGTGATCCCTGAATTGATTCGTCTTTTAACTGCTCGCGGTATCGAACTTGACGAAGCAATCTCAATCGTTCGTAGCATGACTGCCTACACTAACCACACAATCCTTGCTGAAGCCCTTGAAAAATGGCCTCTTGAATTTTTGCAAGAAGTGGTTCCTCACTTGGTACCAATCATCGAAGAATTGGACCGTCGTGTGAAAGCAGAAGTGAAAGATCCAGCTGTTCAAATTATTGACGAGAGTGGACGTGTTCACATGGCTCACATGGATATCCACTATGGATACAGCGTTAACGGGGTAGCAGCGCTCCACACTGAAATCTTGAAGAACTCTGAGTTGAAAGCTTTCTACGACCTTTACCCAGAAAAATTCAACAACAAAACAAACGGTATCACTTTCCGTCGTTGGCTCATGCATGCTAACCCAAGCTTGTCTCACTACTTGGATGAGATTCTTGGAGAAGGTTGGCACCATGAAGCTGATGAGCTTGAGAAACTCTTGTCTTATGAAGACAAAGCAGCTGTCAAAGAAAAATTGGAAAGCATCAAGGCTCACAACAAACGTAAATTAGCTCGTCACTTGAAAGAACACCAAGGTGTGGAAATCAATCCAAACTCTATCTTTGACATCCAAATCAAACGTCTTCACGAGTACAAACGCCAACAAATGAACGCTTTGTACGTGATCCACAAATACCTTGACATCAAAGCTGGTAACATCCCTGCTCGCCCAATCACAATCTTCTTTGGTGGTAAAGCAGCTCCAGCCTACACAATCGCTCAAGACATCATCCACTTGATCCTTTGCATGTCAGAAGTTATTGCTAACGATCCAGCAGTAGCTCCACACTTGCAAGTAGTTATGGTTGAAAACTACAACGTTACTGCAGCAAGCTTCCTTATCCCAGCATGTGATATCTCAGAACAAATCTCACTTGCTTCTAAAGAAGCTTCAGGTACTGGTAACATGAAATTCATGTTGAATGGAGCTTTGACTCTTGGTACTATGGACGGAGCTAACGTGGAAATCGCTGAGTTAGTTGGTGACGAAAACATCTATATCTTTGGTGAAGATTCAGAAACTGTTATCGACCTTTACGAAAAAGCAGCTTACAAATCAAGCGAATTCTACGCCCGTAAAGCTATCAAACCATTGGTTGACTTCATCGTTAGCGATGCAGTTCTTGCAGCTGGAAACAAAGAGCGCTTGGAACGTCTTTACAAGGAATTGATCAACAAAGACTGGTTCATGACTCTTCTTGACTTGGAAGACTACATCAAAGTCAAAGAGCAAATGTTGGCTGACTACGAAGACCGTGACGCATGGTTGGATAAAGTTATCGTTAACATTTCTAAAGCAGGATTCTTCTCATCTGACCGTACAATCGCTCAGTATAACGAAGATATCTGGCACTTGAACTAAGATACAAGATTTATACTAATACACTTTCCTATAAAGCGAATTTCGATTGAAATTCGCTTTTTTTGAATGCTGTGGATTTGAGTCAATCTTGAATTAAAAAGAGAGAAATCATAGATACAGTGAACGCATAACACTTTATTTCAGCCTTATGTTTCTTCGTAGTTGCTTACCTCATATTTTTTGTATTCGCTTACATAAAGTGTTATAATATAATTATAGGAAAGAAGGTGTTTTTATGTGGAAAAAATATTTTTCAAAATATAAATGGACTGATTTATTTTGGATTCTATTTGTTATTTTAACATGCCTCTTGGCGGGTAATAGTAATCTTTACCCCCTTACCCATCAAGAAATCTCTTATCATGGGTGCTTATCGGGAATTACACTTGCCTTATTTCACTTGCTATTTATTGATAAGTTTTTTATTTCGAATCGAAAATAAAGTTTAGGGCTATGCTTAGCTGTGTACCTTTAGGATTGATTTTTGGAGGAAGATTTTGTCTCTATTATTTATTATTTTAAATTTGTTTATCTTGTACAAGATCTATTCTTTGAGACGGGAGAAATCGAAATACTTGATTTATACGGCCTATATCATATTTGGGGTAAATGTAATATATGGTATTCAATGGTTATTGAAAGAACTGGTTTCAAAGATTTCCACTTAATGTGTATAGAAACTCCAGCGATTTTTGCATAACAAAACGCATAAGATTAAGGTTTTTTTGCACCTGTTCTTATGCATTTTTGTAATATTGAAGATTTTTGGTAAGTTTTCTGCCTTTGGGAAGTCTAGTTTAGAATGCTTTCCCAACCAAAATCTCTGCTTCAATGGTAATCTCTGCCAGTTGACTCCAGTCAATCTTGCTCTGGTCGATGTGAAAGAGTAGGGGCGTCATGCTGAGTAGGGCTTTGAGCTGTTCTGCTGTGATAGTTTTAGTCAGAGAGGCAGTTTGGCTAGATAGGATGGTAAAGTGTTCTTGGAAATGATTTTTGATATCTTGGTTTGAATAGTTCTTGTTTGTCAGCTGGTCTTGTACCTTCTGACGGATTTCCTTGAGGTGATTTTTAGTTGGAATAACCTTTATCAAGATGCCGTCTTTGGATAAAACGCGACGAAATTCTCCATAGTTGGCAGGGGAAAAGATATCAAGTAAGATATCCATGCTGGCGTCTTTTATAGGAAGACGAGCTAAGTCACCAACGAACCAATTGACTGCCCAGTTGGGTTCGCTCTTGGCAGCGATTTGGACAGAATCTTTGGAGATGTCGAAGGCATAGAAGGTTTTGTCAGGATGACTTTCTTGAAGTTTGCGAGAATAGAATCCTTCGCCACAACCGATATCTAAAATTGTTTTGGCATTTTTTGAGTTTGAAAGTAAATCAGAGACGACCTCTAGAATAGCCTGATAAAAGCTGGCTTCTAGGATTTGTTGACGGTTTTGAAAATTTTCCTTGTCGTAGTTAGCAGATTGCTTGATTTGAGGTGCTAAATTGACATAGCCAAATTTAGCTAAGTCAAAAGAATGGCGATTGTTGCATTTGAGACTGCTCTCTACCAGAGTCAGATTTTCTTGACAGACAGGACAGGCAAAGGCAGTCGCAGAAGCAAAACGCTGAAGTTTGGGTTTGAGATTTGTATTCATAGTTTAAGTGTATCAAAAGAGGCAAATGAAAGCAACTTTAGGAATAAGTAGATGGGAGATTCAGTAGAAATAAAACTAATTCTCCAATTTATAGAATAAAATTGCTTTTATATCTAAATTTCTATATAATAATGATAAGGAGGAAATAAGTATGTTAAAAGAAGTATTAACCGTTGCAAAAGTTGCGAAAAAATCATCACTCTTTTTGGGTGGTGTCGCATTTGGTACCCTTGGCTTGAAAATCTTAGCAAGTAAGGAAGCTAAAAAAGGTTATTCTAAAGCTTTGGCTAAAGCTTACAAGCTGAAAGACGAGCTAGATGCATCTGTTTCTGTTGTGAAGCAACATGGAGACGATGTCTTGCAAGATGCCAAATATTTGTACGAGCAAGAGAAAAAAGAAGAGCAATTAGATAGCCTTATAGGAGAATAATATGTCTTTTAAAGTGCTACATAGAGGATACCAACATATCCGACTATCATCTTCTTTTTCACTCACCTTGGATATTCAAGACTATCTTCGTTCCTTGGCGAGAGATGAAAAGGGGATTGAGTCTATCCAGTTTTACATGGATCAACAGCACTTTACTCTACGTATAAAAGAAGGCTTTTCTGTATTAGATAATGCAGAAGCCTTTTTAAAAAGAATTGATAAAGGGAAAGTTTCTGAGTTGATGACTCTTCCCATTCGTAGAGAAGAGAGTGCTTATTCTATTGTTTCAGGTGCAGCGATTAAGCGTATGATTTTTCGTAGTTTTGTGCCTTATCCTATTCGCTATATATGGACTTGTTATCAGGCTTTTGGCTATATTAGAGAAGCCTATCAAACACTAGCGCGTAAGGAACTAACGATGGAGGTCTTGGACTGTTCGGCGATTTTATTGTCCTTGTTTATGAACCAATCCAAGACAGCTAGCAATATCATGTTTATGCTTGATTTGGGGAATCATTTAGATCAGTGGTCCTTGAAAAAAACTGCAACAGATTTAGAACAAAGCCTTCTTGCAAAAGAGAGCGATGTATTCTTAGTACAGGGCGATACGGTTGTTAGTATCAAGAGTTCCGATGTTCAAATAGGAGATGTCTTGGTCCTATCTCAAGGAAATGAAATTCTGTTTGATGGACAAGTAGTTTCAGGTTTAGGTATGGTCAACGAAAGTTCCTTGACAGGAGAGAGTTTTCCAGTTGAAAAAAGAGAGTCTGATTTGGTTTGTGCAAATACAGTATTAGAAACTGGAGAGTTGCGCATTCGTGTAACCGATAATCAGATGAACAGCCGGATTTTACAGCTGATTGAGTTGATGAAGAAATCTGAAGAAAACAAGAAAACGAAACAACGCTATTTCATCAAGATGGCGGACAGGGTCGTCAAATATAATTTCTTGGGGGCTGGTCTGACTTACCTATTAACAGGTTCTTTTTCTAAGGCTATTTCTTTCCTATTGGTCGATTTCTCCTGCGCTTTGAAAATCTCTACTCCTGTAGCTTATTTAACAGCTATCAAGGAGGGGTTGAATCGTGAAATGGTGATTAAGGATGGGGATGTTCTGGAGAAATATCTGGAAGTTGATACTTTCTTGTTTGATAAGACGGGAACAATCACAACTAGCTATCCGATAGTTGAAAAGGTGTTACCTTTTGGGGACTATAGTGAGGAAGATATTCTCAGAATCAGTGCCTGTCTTGAGGAACACATTTATCATCCTATTGCTAATGCCATCGTCAAGCAAGCTGAGATAGAGGGGATTGAACATGAGGAAATGCATGGGAAACTCCAATATATCGCAAGCAAGGGGATCAAATCTCATATAGATGGGCAACCAGTTCTTATTGGGAATTATGTTTTGATGCAGGATGAGCAAATTCATATCAGTTCAGAACAAAATGCTTTAATTGAAGAGTACAAGAGTCACTACAATCTCTTATTCTTGGCTTATCAGAATGAATTGATTGGAATGTTCTGCATTCATACTCCTTTGAGAAAAGAAGCAAAAGCAGCCTTGGAGAAACTTAAGGCACAAGGGAAAAAATTGATTCTGGCAACAGGGGATACCTTGGTTAGAACAGAGGAATTAGTCAAAGATTTGCCCTTTGATCAGGTCTATACAGACTTGAAACCTGATGGGAAATTTGAGTTAGTAGAGGAACTGCAGAAAGCAGGTCACACGATTTTGATGGTTGGAGATGGCTTGAATGACTCAGCGGCTCTAACCCTATCAGATATCGGTGTGGTGATGAATGAGAGTGCAGATATTTCTAAGCAGATGAGCGATATCTTATTGTTAGATAATCGCTTGGATTTCTTCCAAGAGTTGGATTCGCTATCATCATCTTTGCAAACACTCATCAAGAAGAATATTCAAGATACCGTTGTCGTAAATAGTAGTTTGATTGGCTTTGGCTTGTTTAATTGGCTCAGTCCTTCAAATCTCTCTATCTTACATAATCTAACAACCTTACGCATTGTACTGCGTAGCCTGTCTATTAAGGCTAGATAGATGAAAGTTATTAACAGCAAAAAGGAGTTACCTTTCTCGAGGGTAACTCCTTTGTTTATAGGTAAATGTTGAACAGTTTAGTAAGTCAATACAAAATATTTTTTCTTCCCACGGCGGATAACGGTCAGTTCGTTCTCTAACTTATCTGCGTCACTCAAGACATAGTCAAGGTCTTGGATGCGGTCGCCGTTGACGTAGATAGCTCCGTTTTGGACGTCTTCACGGGCTTGGCGTTTTGAGTTAACTACACCAGATGAGACGAGCAGTTCCACGATATTGTGGTTTTCATCTGCTTGAACTTGGTAGTTTGGCACTCCACGAAGTCCTTGTTTGAGTTCTTTAACAGAAAGGTTTTTGATGTTTCCTGCAAAGAGTTGTTCAGTGATGTTGAGGGCTTCTTTGTAAGCTTCTTCTCCGTGAACAAGAGTCACGACTTCACGAGCGAGAATTTTTTGAGCCAAGCGTTCGTGTGGCGCTGCTTCAAATTGTTTACGGATTTCTTCAATCTCATCAAGTGACAAGAAAGTAAAGATTTTCAAGAAGCGAACAGCGTCTGCGTCCATAACGTTCATCCAGAATTGGTACATTTCATATGGGGAAGTCTTTTCAGGATTGAGCCAGACTGCGTTTCCTTCTGATTTACCAAATTTCTTACCAGTTGCATCGGTAATCAGTGGAACAGTGATTACGTGGCCAGTCTTGTCAGCCTTACGACGAAGTAATTCGGTACCAGCTGTCATATTTCCCCACTGGTCAGAACCACCGATTTGAAGCGTTACGTTGTGGTCTTGGTTAAGGACGAAGAAGTCGTAACCTTGCATGATTTGGTAAGCGAACTCAGTGTAAGAAATTCCTGTTTCGATCCGTTTTTTCACAGACTCCTTGCTCATCATGTAGTTGACAGTGAAGTATTTTCCGATATCACGGAGGAAATCAATGAAGCTGATGCTGCCAAACCAGTCGTAGTTGTTGACCATGACAGCCTTGTTTTCACCATTTTCAAAGTCAAGAAAACGAGAAAGTTGCCCTTGGATAGACTTGACCCAGCCATCTACTGTGTCTTTTGTTTGGAGACTACGTTCAGCATCTTTGAAGGACGGATCTCCGATGAGACCTGTAGCACCGCCAACGAGCGCATAAGGTTTGTGACCTGCTAGTTGCAAGCGACGACTTGTCAAGATTGCGACAAGGTGGCCTAGGTGAAGGCTGTCAGCAGTTGGATCGTAGCCAGTATAATAAGAAACTTGACCTTCTTCTAGGGCTTTACGCAAAGCTTCTTCATCAGTCGTTTGAAAAATCAAACCACGCTCTTTTAGCTCATCAAAAATGTGCATGTGTCTTTTCTCCTTTTTAAAATATTGTTTCTACCTATTGTATCACAAACTTGGGCAATAGCCTAGTAGAATAGGGAAGAAAGTGGCTATTTTATTGAAAGTTTACCTTTTATGGTATAATAGATAGAGTGAGGAAATCCATGCAAAATCAATTAAATGAATTAAAACAAAAAATGCTGGAATTTTTCCAGCTAGTAAAATCAAAAATAAATCATAAAAAATCAGAGAAAGTCTCAGAAGAGAAGCAGTCGGATGGGACAGATGGGAAAGTTCTGGCTATCCTAGGTAGCATTTTAGTTGCTATTAAGGGCATTCTGAATACTCTCTTTATTCTAGGCTTTATCGGTGGGCTTTTTGGTGCTGGTGTAGCTCTTGGTTATGGAGTTGCTTTGTTTGACAAGGCCAAGGTTCCCCAATCGGAGGACTTGGTCAAGCAGGTTAAAAATATTTCTTCCATCTCAGAAATTGTTTATGCAGATGGGAGTGTCATTGCTTCTATCGAGAGTGACCTACTGCGAACTTCTGTTTCATCTGAGGAAATATCAGACAATCTCAAAAAGGCTATCGTTGCTACTGAGGACGAACATTTTCTTGAACATAAAGGGGTTGTGCCCAAAGCTGTGATTCGGGCGACTTTGGGAACTTTTGCAGGTTTGGGCTCGTCTAGTGGGGGCTCGACCTTGACCCAACAGTTAATCAAACAACAAGTGGTCGGAGATGCTCCTACTTTGGCTCGTAAGGCTACAGAAATTGTCGATGCCCTTGCCTTGGAACGCAGCATGAGCAAGGATGAAATCTTGACCACCTATCTCAATGTTGCTCCCTTTGGTCGAAATCATAAAGGACAAAATATTGCAGGTGCCCAGCAAGCTGCTGAAGGAATTTTCGGTATCGATGCCAACAAGTTGAGTATTCCTCAAGCTGCCTTCCTAGCAGGTTTGCCACAGAGTCCGATTACTTATTCTCCTTATGAAAATACTGGAGAGTTAAAGAGTGATGAAGACTTAGAACTTGGTTTGAAACGGGCCAAGGGAGTTCTCTATAACATGTATCGTACGGGTGCTTTAACTAAGGAAGAGTACGACCAGTACAAGGATTATAATATAAAACAAGACTTCTTGCCATCGGGAACTGTCAATGCTGTTTCAAGAGATTACCTTTACTTTACGGCTATGTCTGAAGCGACAGATCGGATGTATGATTATTTAGTTCAACAGGACAACATCTCTAGTCAGGAGTTGAAAAAGGAAGCGGTTCAAAAGGCCTATCATGAGCGAGCTGAGCAGGAACTAAGTAACGGTGGCTATAAAATCACTACAACGATCAATAAAAAAATCCATACTGCCATGCAAAATGCAGTTGCTAACTACGGTCGTTTGGTAGATGATTCGACTGGGCAGCCTGAAGTAGGGAATGTTTTGATGGACAATAAAACGGGGGCTGTTCTAGGCTTTGTTGGTGGTCGTAATTACCAAATAAACCAAAACAATCACGCCTTTGACACTAAGCGCTCGCCAGCCTCTACAACCAAGCCTTTGTTGGCCTACGGTATTGCCATTGACCAAGGTTTGATGGGAAGTGCTAGTATCTTGTCCAATTATCCGACAAAATTCTCTAATGGAAATCCTATCATGTATGTGAACAGTCCAGGTACAGGCATGATGACTTTGGGTGAAGCCTTGAACTATTCGTGGAATATCCCAGCCTATTGGACCTATCGCATGCTTCGTGAGAAGGGTGTTGATGTCAAGGGTTACATGGAGAAAATGGGTTACGAGATTCCGGAGTACGGTATCGAAAGTCTGCCTATGGGCGGTGGTATTGAAGTCACAGTTGCCCAGCATACCAATGGTTATCAAACAATTGCTAATAACGGTGTTTATCATCAGAAACATGTGATTGCTAAGATTGAATCACCTGACGGTAGAGTAATCTATGAATTCCAAGACAAACCAGTTCAAGTGTACTCGAAGGCAACGGCAACAATTATGCAGAGTTTGCTTCGTGAGGTGATTTCATCTCGAATCACTTCAAGTTTCCAAACGGATTTGGCTTCTATCAATTCAAGCTTAGCTCGTGCAGACTGGATTGGTAAGACTGGTACAACTAATGAAGATGAAAATATGTGGCTCATGCTGTCAACACCAAGATTGACTCTAGGTGGTTGGCTAGGGCATGATGACAACCGCCCGATGGCTAAGGGGGCTGGGCATTATCGAAATGCCAAATATATGGCTTACTTGGTCAATGCTATCCAACAGGCTGAGCCTGGTGTTTGGGGCAATGAACGCTTTAATCTTGATTCTAGTGTGACCCAATCTCAGGTCCTCAAATCTACAGGGCAAAAGCCGGGCAAAGTATCCGTTAATGGAAAAACGGTGGATCTTTCAGGGGCTACTGTAACGAGTTATTGGGCTAATAAGGCGGGAGCTCCTACGACAAGCTATCACTTTGCTATTGGAGGAAGTGAAGCAGATTACCAAAATGCTTGGTCAAGTATTATTGGTAGTTTCTCATCTACACCAAGTTCAAGTAGTAGCTCAAGTAGTAGTTCTAGCAGTGCATCAAGTTCATCTTCAACACAACCAAATAGTAGAAGATAGGAAAGTGGCATTGATTGCCACTTTTTTCTTTTTTCCTTTCGTGTTACAATAAAGGTATGAATCAGTATCAGAAAAAGATTGTTAAAGGAACTATTTATTCGCTCCTATCTGGCTTAATCTGGGGAATCTGTGGAATTTTAGGAGAATATTTCTTTACTCATTATCCAGTGTCCTCTGGCTGGATTACCTCTATGCGTTTGACACTGGCAGGGAGTCTTGTGCTCATTTGCTCTGCAGTGCAATTAAAATCGCAAGTGCTAGATATTTGGCGAGATAAGAAAAATTACCTGTCCTTTTTAGCCTATTCTATTTTGGGGATTTTTTCAGTTCAGTATTTTTTCTATCTCTGTGTAGAATACTCAAATGCAGCGACAGCAACTATTTTACAGTTTATTAGCCCTGTCTTTATCCTCTTTTACAATCGCTTGGTTTATCAAAAACGAGCGTCAAAAAGCGCTATTTTTTATGTTTTGGTTGCCATGCTGGGTGTTTGCCTGATGGCGACAAAGGGAGATCTCTCTCAGTTATCCATGACACCACTAGCACTTGTGACGGGTTTGCTGAGTGCCATGGGGGTCATGTTTAATGTTATCTTACCTCAACCTTTCGCGAAGCGTTATGGTTTTGTTCCCACCGTTGGGTGGGGGATGATTTTGGCAGGTTTGTTTAGTAATGTCCTCTCGCCGGTTTACCAGCTTTCCTTTACTCTTGATATTTGGAGTATCTTGATTTGCCTCATTATCGCTTTCTTTGGGACGGCTTTTGCCTTTTTTATTTCCATGAAGGCTGTTTCCTTGGTTTCTCCTTTGGTGGTTTCCGTTATCAGTGCCAGTGAGCCTCTTTCTTCTGCTCTATTGAGTGTTTTATTTTTAGGCTTGGTAGTGGATTGGTCCCTTCTTCTAGCTATGGCCTTGATTATTTTGCCTATGATTTTCCTATCGGTAGAAGAAGCGAAAGAAAGTAAATAAAAAGTCTTTTCTTAATTCTAAAAGTGTGCTATACTAGAATAGTCAATAAAACACGGGGAGATAGTTGTGAAGAGTGTTTTTAGGTTGTATCGGTAGGGGCTTGCTTTTACCGACAGCACGTTTTATCTCACATCCCTAAAAATCATACCTAAAAACAAACAAAAAGGCTTCAAATTTGAGGCCTTTTTTGGTAGAATAGGTATCATTAAAATGAACTAGGAGGCGCCTATGACTGCTACAAAAATGAACGCTCAAGAAATTATCCAATTTATCGCCAATGCTGAAAAGAAAACCAGTGTGAAAGTAACCTTTGAGGGACAACTCGCAACTGCTGTACCAAGCTCTGTTGTCAAACTAGGGAATGTCCTATTTGGAGACTGGAAAGATG
The DNA here is from genome assembly GCF_002096925.1 of Streptococcus mitis. Lineage (GTDB taxonomy): Bacteria > Bacillota > Bacilli > Lactobacillales > Streptococcaceae > Streptococcus > Streptococcus mitis_AF. Next base: position 88,649 of record NZ_NCVN01000084.1, read on the forward strand.
TGGCTCCGCTTCTCGATGGTTTGGTAGAAAACCAAGACTATGTTGTTGAGCAAGACGCTCGTAATTCTGCAGTTCCTTTGCTAGATAAACGTGCTATCAACGCTCGTATCGAGCCGGGTGCTATTATCCGTGATCAGGTTGAAATTGGTGACAATGCTGTTATCATGATGGGAGCGGTTATCAATATCGGTGCTGAAATTGGTGCAGGAACCATGATTGACATGGGTGCTATCCTTGGTGGCCGTGCTATCGTGGGGAAAAACAGCCACGTTGGTGCAGGTGCCGTTCTTGCAGGTGTGATTGAGCCAGCTAGCGCAGAACCAGTCCGTGTTGGAGATAATGTTCTCATCGGTGCCAATGCAGTGGTTATCGAAGGGGTCCAAATCGGTAGTGGTTCAGTTGTCGCAGCAGGAGCTATTGTTACCCAAGATGTCCCAGAAAACGTGGTGGTAGCAGGTGTTCCAGCTCGTATCATCAAAGAGATTGATGCCCAAACCCAACAAAAAACAGCGCTAGAGGATGCGCTTCGTACCTTGTAATTGTAAAAGAAAAATAGAGGCGGAACCCTTTTCCAGCCTCTTTCTGCTATATAGGAGGAAAGATAGATGTTAGATTTGATTCAGACTAGACGAGATTTGCACCAGATTCCAGAGATTGGCTTGGAGGAGTTCAAGACTCAGGCTTATCTGCTGGATGTGATTGAGAAATTGACTGCGGGCAAGAATTTTGTTCAAGTTCGTACTTGGCGAACAGGGATTTTGGTCTATTTGCAGGGAAGTCAGCCAGAGCGGACCATTGGTTGGCGGACAGATATTGATGGTCTGCCTATCGTTGAACAAACAGGCCTTCCTTTTGCTTCTCAGCACCAAGGTCGCATGCACGCCTGTGGACATGATTTCCACATGACTATTGCCTTGGGCTGTCTTGAGCGAGCCCTTGAGGAGCAACCAAAGAACAATCTGCTCTTTCTGTTTCAACCTGCTGAAGAAAATGAAGCTGGTGGTATGCTCATGTATGAGGATGGCGCTTTTGGAGATTGGTTACCAGATCAATTTTATGGTCTTCATGTTCGACCAGATTTAAAAGTCGGTCAGATTGCGACTAATACTCATACACTCTTTGCAGGTACTTGCGAGGTGAAGATCCGTTTCAAAGGCAAAGGAGGACATGCAGCCTTTCCACATGAAGCTAATGACGCCTTGGTGGCGGCTAGTTACTTTGTGACCCAGGTGCAGTCAGTTGTCAGCCGCAATGTCAACCCAATCGAGGGAGCAGTGGTGACCTTTGGTCTTTTCCAATCCGGAACAACCAACAATGTCATCACAGGCACAGCCTTTTTACATGGAACTATTCGGGCTTTGACACAGGACATGAGCCTCTTGGTACAAAAAAGGGTCAAAACAGTTGCAGAAGGAGTTGCAGCTGCCTTTGATATGGAAGTCGAAGTTGAACTTAAACAAGGGGGCTACCTACCTGTTGAGAACAATCCAGCTTTGGCGCGTGAACTGATGGACTTTTTTGAAGAAAAAGACGGAATCGATTTGATTGATATCGAGCCTGCTATGACAGGTGAGGACTTTGGTTATCTCCTTTCGAAGGTAGATGGCGTTATGTTTTGGCTTGGTATTGATAGTCCCTACGCCCTTCATCACCCTCAGATGAGTCCCAAGGAAGAGGCATTAGCTATTGGGGTGGATGCGGTCTCTAGTTTCCTGAAAAAGAAGGCAGCAGAGTAGAGGGGTTGTCTATGAAATCGGAATTACGGAAGCAAGTCTTACAAGAAATGAAGGCTTTATCTCGAGAGCAAAAACAGTTTATAGACCAAGCTTTAACTGAGCGACTTTTACAACACCCCTTTTACCAAGAAGCCGAGGTCATCGCAACCTATCTTTCTTTTTCTCATGAGTTTCAAACGCAGGAACTGATTGAGCAGGCGCTGAAGGACGGCAAGAAGGTTCTGATACCTAAAACCTATCCCAAGGGGCGCATGGACTTTGTGGTCTATGATCCACAGCAGTTGGTAAAAACTTCCTTTGGATTACTGGAACCACAGGGAGATTTGGAAGTAGTGGATGCTTCTCAGATTGATTTGATTCATGTTCCTGGTCTGGCTTTTACGACGGAAGGATATCGGATTGGATACGGTGGAGGTTATTATGACCGCTATCTGGAACATTTTTCTGGTCATACTTTGAGTACGGTTTATCCTTGTCAAATTCAGGACTTTATCTCTGAAAATCATGATATTCCTGTTCAGGAGGTACTGATTGATGAAGGAAATCTTTGATAGACGTTACCCTGTGACGAGTTTCTTTCTCTTAGTGACGGCCTTGGTATTTCTACTAATGTTGGTGAGCACAGGCGGAAACTTTGACAGGGCAGACACATTATTTCGATTTGGAGCTATGTATGGACCAGCTATTCGCCTCTTTCCTGAGCAGATTTGGCGTCTCTTTTCTGCCATTTTTGTTCATATTGGTTGGGAGCATTTCATTGTTAATATGCTTTCGCTCTATTATCTTGGTAGGCAGGTAGAGGAAATTTTCGGATCCAAGAAGTTTTGCTTTCTCTATCTTTTATCTGGAATGATGGGCAATCTCTTTGTTTTTGTATTTAGTCCCAAATCCTTAGCAGCAGGAGCCTCTACTTCTCTCTATGGGCTATTTGCTGCGATTATTGTTCTTCGCTATGCAACGCGTAATCCTTATATCCAACAGCTAGGGCAATCTTATCTGACACTTTTTGTGGTTAACATTATTGGAAGTGTTCTGATTCCAGGAATCAGCCTAGCAGGCCATATCGGGGGAGCAGTTGGTGGAGCATTTCTAGCAATTATCTTTCCAGTCCAAGGTGAAAGACGGATGTATAGCGCTAGTCAGAGACTGGTAGCGGTAGTGTTGTTCGTAGGACTCGCAGTCTTACTTCTCTACAAGGGAATGGGGTTGTGAAGGTTTATAAGAATAGTTATGTAATAAAAAAGATAAGGCATTTTTGAACCTTATCTTTTTATGTTATTCCTTCTCAGCCAATTCTTTTCCAAGTTGGATAAGGTAATCTTTCAAGTCATCTTTGACTTGTGGGTGCTTGAGAGCGTAGTCAATAGATGTTTTTATAAAGCCAAACTTATCCCCAACGTCGTAACGAGCTCCTGTAAATTCACGGGCGAAAACACGTTGTGTTTTATTAAGCGTATCAATAGCGTCGGTAAGCTGGATTTCATTTCCAGCGCCAGGAGCTTGATTTTCGAGGATCTCAAAAATTTCTGGTGTGAGCAGATAGCGCCCTATAATTGCTAAATCACTTGGAGCATCCTCTGGAGCTGGTTTTTCAACGAAAGTTTCGACACTGTAGAGACCATTAATCCCTTCACCCTGAGGAGCGATAACTCCATATGCTGAAACTTCTTCATGAGGGACAGGCATAACAGCAATTGTTGATGCGTGAGTCGACTCGTAATCATTCATCAATTGTTTTGTCAAAGGAACAGCGTGGTCATCTGTGATATCCATTAGGTCGTCACCAAGCATGACAACGAAGGGTTCATTCCCCACAAAAGCTTTTGCTTGTAAGACAGCATCTCCAAGACCACGAGGATGGCTTTGACGGATAAAGTGAAGGCGAATGCCAGTTGTTTCGTCTACCAATTTTAGCAAGTCATGCTTGCCTTTTTCTTTGAGGTTGTACTCAAGCTCAAAGTTTGAGTCAAAGTGGTCTTCAATAGAACGTTTTGATTTACCAGTGACAACCAGAATATCTTCAATACCTGATTTAAGAGCTTCTTCTACGATAAATTGGATAGTTGGTTTATCTACAATTGGCAACATTTCTTTAGCAAGTGCTTTGGTTGCTGGTAAAAATCGAGTCCCGAGTCCAGCGGCAGGGATGACTGCCTTTCTAACTTTTGATGTCATAAGAATCCTTTCTTTAGAGGGTTAAGACCACTCATTTTCTGCTTTAAATTCATTGTTCATGATGTCATAAATGGCATCTTTGATATTGGTTCCGTGGTAGATAACTTGGTAAATGGCCTGTGTAATTGGCATATAGACTCCAAGTTCTTGCGCTAGTTCATAGGCTGCTCGAGTCGTTGAGATTCCTTCAATCACCATGCCCATATTGGCTTCGATATCAGCTAAAGATTCTCCACGACCAAGAGCATCTCCAGCTCTCCAGTTACGAGAGTGGATGGAAGTTCCCGTTACAATCAAATCTCCTACACCAGACAAGCCGCTATAGGTCAATGGACTGGCACCGAGTGCTACCCCTAAGCGGGTAATTTCTGCCAAGCCTCGAGCGATGATGGCTGCCTTAGCATTGTCACCAAATCCCAAACCATGTAAAGCTCCAGCACCGACAGCAATAATATTTTTAAGAGCACCAGCAGTTTCGACTCCAATAACATCCGTATTGGTATAAAGTCGGAAGTAGTGATTACTAAAGAGCTCCTGAACGTATTGAGCTGTTTGTAAATTCTTAGAAGCAGCAGTGATTAAAGTCAGGTCACGAACAATGGTTTCTTCCGCATGACTAGGCCCTGAAACAACGACAATATCACTGCGGAGATGTTCAGGGATTTCTTCTTCAAGGATGGTTGATAATCGTTTATGGCTATCAGGTTCTAATCCCTTTGATGCGTGCATGATAATAGCCTTATGGTCTAAGGTTTTTGCAACTTGTTGGGCAACAAGTCGTGTCACTTTTGTTGGGACAACAAACAAAATCGCATCCACATCTTTCAGTGCTTCTGCTAAGTCAGTGTAGGCAATGATATTTTCGTCTAGAACGACATCTTTAAAGTAGTGCTTGTTAGTATGATAGGTATTAATTTCATTGATTTGCTCGGGAAGATTTCCCCAAATACGTACCTCGTGTCCATTGTCATTTAAGACTTGTGAAAGGGCAGTTCCCCAAGAACCAGGCCCCAAGACGGCGATGGTTTGTTTTTCCATGTTTTCCTCCTTGATAGAGTTCTCTTTTTATTTTATCACATTCTAGGGGATTTTGCACTTGCATTGCTGGGGAGTGATGGCTTTGTTACTTGAAAAATAATCAAAAACCGAGAAGCTTTCTTCTCGGTTTTTGATTATTTCAATTGATCTGTAATGTCTTTTGACAGTAACATTCCCAGATGGTAAGTTTTATTGATATATGCAATGACATCATTGATATTTTCAGTCGTTTGAATTTTCTCTTTGATGTCAGCTCTAAATGTTTCATCCTTTAAAAGTTGTTCTTGGTAGAGTTTTTGCAGTCTCTCCTTCTCGTACTTATTGAGAAGAAAAAGGAACACCAAGCTAATTACAACGAGGATATAAGCATATTGGCTCATAGGAAATCTCCCTGTATGATAAAGAAGTAGTAGTGAGTAGATTGAATTAGTGAAGCGCCTAACCAAATCCCTGATAGGGTTTGACATTCGTTGCTTAGATTGCCTTGCATTCTAGTGACTTGAAGATTGCCACCAGCCACTAAGCCAATTAATAGATTTGGTTGACCAATTTAGTGAGGCGTTTAGGCAAGTGTCTCTGGTTACGACGTAAAGAAACATAAATCGATAATATTTATGTTTCTTTACTAATGAAGTGCCTAGCCAAATTCCTGACAGGATTTGGCGTTAGTTACTTAGATTGCTTTGCAATCAAGTAACTTTGGCGATTTACATCTTCTCTGGCGCTTCTACTCCAAGCAAGCGAAGGGCTTCTTTGAGAACGACTGCAGTTGCGTAGCTGAGAGCTAGACGGCTGTCGCGTTCTGGACTTTCATCCAAGATACGTGTATGTGCATAGTATTTGTTGAAGGCTTGAGCCAGGCTAATTGCAAATTTAGCAATGATAGAAGGTTCAAAGTTATCTGCCGCACGATTGATAATACGTGGGAAGTCTTGGATGAGTTTGATGATTTCCCAGCTTTCAGTATCATTCAAGCTATAGTTGCCAGCTGTTTCTGGTTTGAAATCCGCTTTGCGTAAGATAGATTGGATACGAGCGTAGGCGTATTGAACATAAGGTCCAGTTTCACCCTCGAAGGATACCATAGCTTCTAGGTCGAAGTCGTATCCATTTGTACGGTCGGTTTTGAGGTCATAGAATTTAATGGCTCCAACACCAACAGCATGCGCTACTTGATCTTTGTTTTCAAGTTCAGGATTTTTAGCTTCGATTTGGGCTTTGGCACGACTAACAGCCTCTGCAACAGTAGGTTCTAGCAGGATGACATTTCCTTTACGAGTAGAGAGTTTCTTTCCTTCTTTTGTAACCAAACCAAAAGGAACGTGAGTAATGTCGTCACTCCAATCGTAACCCATCTCTTGCAAGACAGCTTTGAGTTGTTTAAAGTGGGCAGATTGCTCTTGACCAACTACGTAGATAGATTTAGCAAATTGGTATTCATTTTTACGGTAAAGGGCTGCAGCCAAGTCACGTGTGATATAGAGAGTTGCACCATCAGATTTCTTGATAAGGGCTGGATGTTCAATTCCGTATTTCTCAAGATTCACAACTTGGGCCCCTTCTGATTCAACAAGAAGGCCTTTTTCAGAAAGAATGTCTACAACTGCATCCATCTTATCGTTGTAGAAGGCTTCTCCGTTGTAGCTGTCAAATTCAACTTTCAATTCATTGTAAAGGCGGTTAAATTCCACTAAACTTTCATCACGGAACCATTGCCAAAGTGCGAGAGCTTCCTCGTCTCCATTTTCAAGTTTACGGAACCATTCGCGTGCTTCTTCATCCAAGCTAGGGTCATTTTCAGCCTCAGCGTTGATGCGGACATAGAGTTTAAGAAGTTCATCGATTGGATGAGCTTTTACAGCTTCTTCGTCGCCCCATTTTTTGTAGGCAACAATCAACATCCCAAACTGTTTACCCCAGTCTCCCAAATGGTTGACCTTGACCGTTTGATAACCGATTTTTTGGAAAATATGTGACAAGCTATCTCCGATAACAGTTGAGCGTAGGTGACCAATAGAAAATGGTTTAGCGATATTGGGACTAGACATGTCGATAACAACATTTTCTTGTTTGCCAATAGTTTGGTCAGCATAGTGTTCTTTTTCAGTGATAACAGCTTGCAATACTTGAGCAGAAATGGCAGATTTATCAAGGAAAAAGTTGACGTAAGGTCCTGTTGCGACAACCTTTTCAAAGGTTTGGCTGTTAATTTTTTCAGCCAGTTCAGCAGCAATCATTTGAGGTGCTTTACGTTCGACTTTTGCAAGAGAAAAAGCAGGGAAAGCGATGTCTCCCATTTCTGAGTTTTTAGGGGTTTCCAGTAAATTGAAAATAGCCTCTTGGTCCAGGCTATCAATGACGCTAGCCAATTCGCTAGCAATCAATTCTTTTGTATTCATTAAGAGCTCCTTTTTGGACTTTTCTACTATTTTATCACAATTTTAAAGAAAGAAGAAAAAATTTTTGAAATCTCCTATTTTTTTGGTATAATATAGTTATAAAATTAGTTATAAATATGCATATAAGAGGATTTTATGAGAAAAAGAGATCGTCATCAGTTAATAAAAAAAATGATTACTGAGGAGAAATTAAGTACACAAAAAGAAATTCAAGATCGGTTGGAGGCGCACAATGTTTTTGTGACGCAGACAACCCTGTCTCGTGATTTGCGCGAAATCGGCTTGACCAAGGTCAAGAAAAATGATATGGTGTATTATGTACTAGCAAATGAGACAGAAAAGATTGATTTGGTTGAATTTTTGTCTCATCATTTAGAAGGTGTTGCAAGAGCAGAGTTTACCTTGGTACTTCATACCAAATTGGGAGAAGCCTCTGTTTTGGCAAATATTGTAGATGCAAACAAGGATGAATGGATTTTAGGAACAGTTGCTGGTGCCAATACCTTATTGGTTATTTGTCGAGACCAGCACGTTGCCAAACTCATGGAAGATCGTTTGCTAGATTTGATGAAAGATAAGTAAGGTCTTGAGAGTCGCTCTCAAGACTTATTTTTGACAAGGAGAGACGGACAATGGCGACAGAAAAGCTATCACCCGGCATGCAACAGTATGTGGATATTAAAAAGCAATATCCAGATGCGTTTTTGCTCTTTCGGATGGGTGATTTTTATGAATTATTTTATGAGGATGCGGTCAATGCTGCGCAGATTCTGGAAATTTCCTTAACGAGTCGCAACAAGAATGCCGACAATCCGATTCCTATGGCGGGTGTTCCCTATCATTCTGCCCAACAGTATATTGATGTCTTGATTGAGCAGGGCTATAAAGTTGCTATTGCAGAGCAGATGGAAGATCCTAAACAAGCAGTTGGGGTTGTGAAACGAGAGGTTGTTCAGGTCATTACGCCAGGGACAGTGGTCGATAGCAGTAAGCCGGACAGTCAGAACAATTTCTTGGTTGCTATAGACCGTGAGGACAATCAGTTTGGTCTAGCTTATATGGACCTAGTGACGGGTGACTTTTATGTGACAGGTCTTTTGGATTTCACGTTGGTTTGTGGGGAAATCCGTAACCTCAAGGCTCGAGAAGTGGTGTTGGGTTATGACTTGTCCGAGGAAGAAGAACAAATCCTTAGCCGTCAGATGAATCTGGTGCTTTCCTATGAAAAAGAAGGTTTTGAAGACCTTCATTTACTGGATTCACGATTGGCACCTGTGGAGCAAGCGGCATCTAGTAAGCTACTCCAGTATGTTCATCGGACTCAGATGAGGGAATTGAACCACCTCAAGCCTGTTATCCGCTATGAAATCAAGGATTTCTTGCAGATGGATTATGCGACCAAGGCTAGTCTGGATTTGGTTGAGAATGCTCGTTCGGGCAAGAAGCAAGGCAGTCTTTTCTGGCTTTTGGATGAAACCAAAACGGCTATGGGAATGCGTCTCTTGCGGTCTTGGATTCATCGCCCCTTGATTGATAAGGAACGAATTATCCAACGTCAAGAAGTGGTGCAGGTCTTTCTCGATCATTTCTTTGAGCGCAGTGATTTGACAGACAGTCTCAAGGGTGTCTATGATATCGAACGCTTGGCTAGTCGAGTTTCTTTTGGCAAAACCAATCCCAAGGACCTCCTGCAGCTGGCGACTACTTTGTCCAGTGTGCCACGGATCCGAGCGATTTTAGAAGGGATGGAGCAACCTGCTCTGGTTTATCTTATCGAACAATTGGATGGAATCCCTGAGTTGGAGAGTTTGATTAGCGCTGCCATTGCTCCTGAAGCCCCTCATGTGATTACAGATGGGGGTATTATTCGAACGGGATTTGATGAGACTTTGGATAAATACCGCCGTGTACTCAGAGAAGGGACTAGCTGGATTGCTGAGATTGAGGCTAAGGAGAGGGAAAATTCTGGCATCAGCACGCTTAAGATTGACTACAATAAAAAGGATGGCTATTATTTCCATGTGACCAATTCACAACTGGGAAATGTGCCAGCTCACTTTTTCCGCAAGGCGACGCTGAAAAACTCAGAACGTTTTGGGACTGAGGAATTAGCCCGTATCGAGGGAGATATGCTGGAGGCGCGTGAGAAGTCAGCCAACCTAGAGTATGAAATCTTTATGCGTATCCGTGAAGAGGTTGGCAAATACATTCAGCGTTTACAAGCTCTAGCCCAAGGAATTGCGACGGTTGATGTCCTGCAAAGTCTCGCAGTTGTTGCTGAAACCCAGCATTTGATTCGACCTGAGTTTGGTGACGATTCACAAATCGATATCCAGAAAGGGCGTCATGCTGTCGTTGAAAAGGTCATGGGAGCTCAGACCTATATTCCTAATACGATTCAGATGGCAGAAGATACCAGTATTCAATTGATTACAGGGCCGAACATGAGCGGGAAGTCAACCTACATGCGTCAGTTAGCCATGACGGCGGTGATGGCCCAGTTGGGTTCTTATGTGCCAGCAGAAAGTGCCCATTTGCCAATTTTTGATGCCATCTTTACCCGTATCGGAGCAGCAGATGACTTGGTTTCAGGTCAATCAACCTTCATGGTAGAGATGATGGAGGCCAACAATGCCATTTCGCATGCGACTAAGAACTCTCTCATTCTCTTTGATGAATTGGGACGCGGAACTGCAACTTATGATGGGATGGCTCTTGCCCAGTCCATCATCGAATATATCCATGAGCACATCGGAGCCAAGACACTCTTTGCGACCCACTACCATGAATTAACTAGCCTTGAGGCTAGTCTGGAACACTTGGTCAATGTTCATGTGGCAACCTTGGAGCAGGATGGGCAGGTCACCTTCCTTCACAAGATTGAACCAGGGCCAGCTGATAAATCCTACGGTATTCATGTTGCTAAGATTGCTGGCTTGCCAGCAGACCTCCTAGCAAGGGCGGATAAGATTTTGACTCAACTGGAGAGTCAAGGTACAGAAAGTCCAGCTCCAATGAGGCAAACAAGTGCCGTCACAGAACAGATTTCACTCTTTGATACGGCAGAAGAGCATCCTATCCTAGAAGAATTAGCTAAACTGGATGTTTACAATATGACACCTATGCAGGCTATGAATGTTTTGGTTGAGTTAAAACAGAAACTATAAATCCAAGAATTGCTGATCATTCTAGCTGTATCAAGGAGACTTCTTTGACAATCCCCCGCTTTTTTGCTAGAATAACATCACACAAACAGAATGAGAAGGAGCTGACGCATTGTCGCTCCCTTTTGTCTATTTTTTAAGGAGAAAGTATGCTGATTCAGAAAATAAAAACCTACAAGTGGCAGGCCTTAGCTTCGCTCCTGATGACAGGCTTGATGGTTGCTAGTTCGCTTCTGCAACCGCGTTATCTGCAGGAAGTGTTAGACGCCCTACTTGCTGGGGAATATGAAGCTATTTATAGTATCGGGGCTTGGTTGATTGGTGTGGCCTTAGCCGGTCTAGTTGCTGGTGGGCTCAATGTTATCCTTGCAGCCTATATTGCCCAAGGAGTTTCATCCGACCTTCGAGAGGATGCCTTCCGTAAAATCCAAACCTTTTCTTATGCCAATATTGAACAATTTAATGCGGGAAATCTAGTCGTTCGCATGACAAATGATATCAATCAGATTCAGAACGTCGTCATGATGACCTTCCAAATTCTTTTTAGACTTCCCCTCTTGTTCATCGGTTCGTTTATCTTGGCGGTTCAAACCTTACCTTCTCTGTGGTGGGTGATTGTTCTCATGGTAGTCTTGATTTTTGGTTTGACTGCTGTCATGATGGGTATGATGGGGCCTCGTTTTGCCAAGTTTCAAAACCTGCTTGAACGCATCAATGCTATTGCTAAGGAAAATCTGCGCGGTGTTCGTGTGGTCAAGTCCTTTGTCCAAGAAAAAGAGCAGTTTGCTAAGTTTACGGAGGTTTCAGACGAGCTACTCGGTCAAAATCTTTACATCGGTTATGCCTTTTCAGTAGTGGAACCCTTTATGATGTTGGTCGGTTACGGAGCAGTCTTCCTCTCTATTTGGCTGGTTGCAGGGATGGTCCAGTCGGATCCTTCTGTTGTTGGTTCCATTGCTTCCTTTGTCAATTACCTAAGCCAGATTATCTTTACCATTGTTATGGTTGGATTTTTGGGAAATTCTGTCAGCCGTGCCATGATTTCCATGCGTCGTATTCGAGAAATTCTTGACGCAGAGCCAGCTTTGACCTTCAAGGATGTCCCAGATGAAGAGTTGGTTGGAAGTCTTAGCTTTGAAAATGTAACATTTACCTATCCAATGGATAAGGAACCAATGTTGAAAGATGTGACCTTTACTATCGAGCCTGGTCAAATGATTGGTGTAGTTGGAGCGACTGGTGCAGGGAAGTCAACCTTGGCTCAATTGATTCCACGTCTCTTTGACCCGCAGGAGGGGGCTATCAAAATCGGAGGCAAGGATATTCGAGAAGTGAGTGAAGGAACCCTGCGTAAAGCTGTCTCTATCGTTCTCCAACGTGCCATTCTCTTTAGTGGAACGATTGCAGATAACTTGAGACAGGGCAAAGGAGATGCTACTCTATTTGAAATGGAGCACGCAGCCAATATTGCCCAAGCTAGTGAATTCATTCATCGTATGGAGAAAACCTTTGAAAGTCCAGTTGAAGAAAGGGGAACCAACTTTTCAGGTGGGCAAAAACAAAGGATGTCGATTGCCCGTGGAATTGTCAGCAATCCACGTATTCTGATTTTTGACGATTCGACCTCAGCCTTGGATGCCAAGTCAGAGCGCCTGGTTCAGGAAGCCTTGAATAAGGACTTGAAGGGAACGACAACCATTATCATCGCTCAAAAGATTAGCTCGGTTGTTCATGCAGATAAAATCTTAGTACTGGATCAAGGACGATTGATTGGTCAAGGTACGCATGCAGACTTGGTTGCCAACAATTCCGTTTACCGTGAAATCTACGAAACACAGAAAGGAAAGGAGGAGTAACATGAAAACAGTTCAATTTTTTTGGAATTATTTTAAAGTCTATAAGCTATCATTTGTAGTTGTTATCCTGATGATTGTTCTGGCGACTCTTGCCCAAGCTCTCTTTCCGGTATTTTCTGGACAAGCGGTAACAGAGTTAGCTAATTTAGTTCAAGCTTATCAAAATGGCAATCCAGAACTTGTTTGGCAAAGCCTATCAGGAATCATGGTCAATCTTGGTCTGCTAGTTTTGGTTCTATTTATCTCCAGTGTGATATACATGTGTCTCATGACGCGCGTGATTGCAGAATCGACCAACGAGATGCGCAAAGGCCTCTTTGGCAAGCTTGCTCGGTTGACTGTTTCTTTCTTTGACCGCCGACAAGATGGCGATATCCTGTCTCGTTTTACCAGTGATTTGGATAATATCCTCCAAGCTTTTAACGAAAGCTTGATTCAGGTCATGAGCAACATCGTTCTATACATTGGTCTGATTCTTGTCATGTTTTCGAGAAATGTGACGCTGGCCCTCATCACTATTGCCAGTACACCAGTGGCCTTTCTCATGCTGATTTTTATCGTGAAAATGGCACGGAAATATACCAACCTCCAGCAGAAAGAGGTAGGGAAGCTCAATGCCTATATGGATGAAAGTATCTCAGGTCAAAAAGCCGTGATTGTGCAAGGTATTCAAGAGGATATGATGGCAGGATTTCTTGAACAAAATGAGCGCGTGCGCAAGGCAACCTTTAAAGGAAGAATGTTCTCAGGAATTCTTTTCCCTGTCATGAATGGCATGAGTCTGGTTAATACAGCCGTCGTCATCTTTGCTGGTTCAGCTATTCTATTAAACGATAAGACTATTGAAACAAGTACAGCCTTAGGTTTGATCGTTATGTTTGCCCAATTTTCACAGCAGTACTACCAGCCTATTATCCAAGTTGCAGCTAGTTGGGGAAGCCTTCAGTTAGCCTTTACTGGGGCTGAACGGATTCAGGAAATGTTTGACGCAGAGGAAGAAATTCGACCTGAAAAGGCTCCAATCTTCACTAAGTTGCAAGAAGGTGTTGAAATTAGTCATATTGATTTTTCATACTTGCCTGATAAACCTATTTTGAAAGATGTCAGCATTTCCGCTCCGAAAGGCCAGATGACAGCGGTTGTTGGGCCGACAGGGTCAGGGAAAACGACTATTATGAACCTCATCAATCGCTTTTATGATGTTGATGCTGGTGGTATTTATTTTGACGGCAAAGACATTCGTGACTATGATTTAGATAGTCTCAGAAGCAAGGTGGGAATTGTTTTGCAAGATTCGGTCTTGTTTAGCGGAACAATTCGAGACAATATCCGTTTTGGTGTGCCAGCTGCTAGTCAAGAAATGGTTGAGGCAGCAGCCAAGGCAACCCACATTCACGACTATATCGAAAGCTTACCTGATAAGTACGATACTCTTATAGATGATGATCAAAGCATCTTCTCGACAGGACAGAAACAATTGATTTCTATCGCTCGAACCTTGATGACAGATCCAGAAGTTCTCATTCTCGATGAAGCCACTTCAAACGTAGATACGGTGACAGAAAGCAAGATTCAGCATGCCATGGAGGCAGTTGTAGCAGGTAGAACCAGTTTTGTCATTGCCCACCGTTTGAAAACCATTCTCAATGCTGATCAGATTATTGTCCTCAAAGATGGAGAAGTCATTGAACGTGGTAATCACCATGAACTCTTGAAACTAGGTGGATTCTACTCAGAACTCTATCACAATCAATTTGTTTTCGAATAAGAAAGAAGTTGTCCTATGTGGGCAGCTTTTTCTTGTCCATAAAAAATTTTTATCACGACCTTAAAAAAAACATATTAGACGAAAGTCATTTTGAGTGATATGATAGGACTATCGTTAATATTCGAAAGGAGAGACATCATGGCTAGAACGGTTGTAGGAGTTGCTGCAAATCTATGTCCCGTAGACGCAGAAGGTAAAAACATTCATTCATCTGTATCTTGTAGATTCGCAGAGAGCATTCGTCAAGTCGGTGGTCTCCCTTTAGTCATTCCTGTTGGTGATGAGTCAGTTGTACGCGATTATGTAGAAATGATTGATAAACTCATCTTGACAGGAGGCCAAAATGTCCATCCTCAATTTTACGGAGAGAAAAAGACCATCGAGAGCGATGATTACAATCTAGTGCGTGATGAATTTGAATTGGCACTCTTGAAGGAAGCACTTCGTCAGAATAAACCAATTATGGCAATCTGTCGCGGTGTTCAACTTGTCAATGTTGCCTTTGGTGGCACCCTCAATCAAGAAATCGAAGGTCACTGGCAAGGCCTGCCTTTCGGAACATCTCATTCTATTGAGACAGTAGAAGGAAGCGTGGTGGCTAAGCTATTTGGAAAAGAAAGTCAAGTCAACTCCGTCCATCGTCAAAGCATTAAAGATTTGGCACCTAATTTCCGTGTAACTGCTATTGATCCAAGAGACCAGACCATCGAAGCGATTGAGTCTATCGATGAGCACCGCATTATCGGTTTGCAGTGGCATCCAGAGTTTCTGGTCAATGAAGAAGATGGCAATTTAGAACTATTTGAGTATTTATTGAATGAACTGTGACGACTGGGACATCTGGTCGTTCTTTATTTTATTTTTTCAAAATTTTTGGAATGTGGCATTTTTACGCAAACGTTTGAATTCTGATAAAAATTGGAGAAATTCGACAAAAAAACTTGAAAAAAACGAAGGTAAGCGTTATGATAGAAAAGAAGAAATATTGGAGGAATAACATGTCACATATTAAATTTGATTATTCAAAAGTTTTAGACAAATTTGTTGCACCACATGAAGTGGAATACATGCAATCACAAGTAACAGCAGCAGATGAATTGATCCGTAAAGGAACTGGTGCTGGTAGCGACTTCTTAGGATGGTTGGACCTTCCTGAAAACTACGACCGCGAAGAATTTGACCGTATCTTGAAAGCTGCTGAGCAAATCAAATCAGACAGCGATGTTTTGGTTGTGATCGGTATCGGTGGGTCTTATCTTGGTGCGAAAGCAGCAATCGACTTCTTGAACCACCACTTTGCAAACTTGCAAACAAAAGAAGAGCGCAAGGCTCCACAAATCCTTTACGCAGGAAACTCAATCTCATCTACTTACCTTGCTGACTTGGTAGAGTACGTAGCTGATAAAGATTTCTCAGTAAACGTGATTTCTAAATCAGGTACAACAACTGAACCAGCGATTGCTTTCCGTGTCTTCAAAGAACTTTTGGTTAAGAAATACGGTCAAGAAGAAGCTAACAAACGTATCTATGCAACAACTGACCGCCAAAAAGGTGCTGTTAAGGTTGAAGCAGACGCTAACAGTTGGGAAACATTTGTGGTTCCAGATGACATCGGTGGACGTTTCTCAGTATTGACAGCAGTTGGTTTGCTTCCAATCGCAGCATCAGGAGCTGATATCAAAGCCCTTATGGAAGGTGCGAACGCAGCTCGTAAAGATTACACTTCAGATAAAATCTCTGAAAACGAAGCTTACCAATACGCAGCAGTTCGTAACATCCTTTACCGTAAAGGCTATGCAACTGAAATCTTGGTAAACTATGAGCCATCACTTCAATACTTCTCAGAATGGTGGAAGCAATTGGCTGGTGAATCAGAAGGGAAAGACCAAAAAGGTATCTACCCAACCTCAGCCAACTTCTCAACTGACTTGCACTCATTGGGTCAATTTATCCAAGAAGGAACTCGTATCATGTTTGAAACAGTTGTTCGTGTTGACAAACCTCGTAAGAATGTGATTATCCCTACCTTGGAAGAAGACCTTGATGGACTTGGTTACCTTCAAGGAAAAGACGTTGATTTTGTAAATAAAAAAGCAACTGACGGTGTTCTTCTTGCCCACACAGATGGTGATGTACCAAACATGTATGTGACTCTTCCAGAGCAAGACGCTTTCACTCTTGGTTACACTATCTACTTCTTCGAATTGGCTATCGCTCTTTCAGGTTACTTGAATGCTATCAACCCATTTGACCAACCAGGTGTTGAAGCTTACAAACGTAACATGTTTGCCCTTCTTGGAAAACCAGGATTTGAAGAATTGAGCAAAGAACTTAACGCACGTCTATAATAATAGAAGAAAAGAGTGGTTTGTCCACTCTTTTTACTCTCTTTATCCATAGAAATTGGACTCAGCCAAGACTTGTGATATAATATAGAGAGCAAAAAGGCAGACGCCTAGAGACTTTATAGGAGAAACTATGTCAAAAGATATCCGCGTACGTTACGCACCAAGTCCAACAGGACTACTACACATCGGGAATGCCCGTACAGCATTGTTCAACTACTTGTATGCACGTCATCATGGTGGAACTTTTATTATTCGTATAGAAGATACTGACCGTAAACGTCATGTCGAAGATGGGGAACGCTCACAGCTTGAAAACCTTCGTTGGTTAGGAATGGATTGGGATGAAAGTCCAGAAACACATGAAAACTACCGCCAGTCTGAGCGTTTGGACTTGTATCAAAAATACATTGACCAACTATTAGCTGAAGGAAAAGCCTACAAGTCTTACGTTACAGAAGAAGAGTTGGCGGCTGAACGTGAACGTCAAGAAGCTGCTGGTGAAACACCTCGATATATCAACGAATACCTTGGTATGAGTGAAGAGGAAAAAGCGGCTTACATCGCAGAACGTGAAGCAGCAGGGATCATTCCAACTGTTCGTTTGGCTGTCAATGAGTCAGGTATCTACAAGTGGCATGATATGGTCAAAGGTGATATCGAATTTGAAGGTGGCAATATCGGCGGTGACTGGGTTATCCAAAAGAAAGACGGTTACCCAACTTACAACTTTGCCGTTGTTATCGATGACCACGATATGCAAATCTCTCATGTTATCCGTGGAGACGACCACATTGCTAATACACCAAAACAGCTCATGGTTTATGAAGCCCTTGGTTGGGAAGCTCCAGAGTTCGGTCACATGACCTTGATTATCAACTCTGAGACGGGTAAGAAGTTATCTAAACGTGATACTAATACACTTCAATTTATCGAAGATTATCGAAAGAAAGGTTACCTTCCAGAAGCAGTCTTTAACTTTATTGCTCTTCTTGGTTGGAACCCAGGTGGCGAAGATGAAATCTTCTCTCGTGAAGAACTCATTAAACTTTTCGATGAAAACCGCCTCAGCAAATCACCAGCAGCCTTTGACCAGAAAAAACTCGACTGGATGAGCAATGATTATATCAAGAATGCAGACCTAGAAACTATCTTTGAAATGGCAAAACCATTCTTAGAGGAAGCAGGCCGATTGACTGATAAGGCTGAAAAATTGGTGGAGCTCTATAAACCACAAATGAAATCAGTAGATGAGATTATCCCATTGACAGATCTCTTCTTCTCGGATTTCCCAGAATTGACAGAAGCAGAGCGCGAAGTCATGGCGGGGGAAACAGTCCCAACAGTTCTTGAAGCCTTCAAAGCAAAACTTGAGGCGATGACAGATGATGAATTTGTAACAGAGAATATCTTCCCACAAATTAAAGCTGTTCAAAAAGAAACAGGTATCAAAGGGAAAAATCTCTTCATGCCAATTCGTATTGCTGTTTCAGGTGAAATGCATGGGCCAGAATTGCCAGATACGATCTTCTTGTTAGGTCGTGAAAAATCAATCCAGCATATCGAAAATATGTTAAAGGAAATCTCTAAGTAAGAAGGGTACAATAATGGACATCTGGGAAAAGATGTACGAAGAAGCACAGAAATTGTATAATCCACATGAAGTATCTGATTTTGTTTATGCTAATCATGTCGTTGCCGCAGTAGAAGCAGAAGATGGACAAATATTTACAGGATTCTGTATGGAGGGAACCTGTGGTGTTTTCCATCTCTGTGCAGAGCGGGCAGCACTCTTCAATATGTACCAATTTTCGGGACAAACTAAGGTTAAAAAAGTCTTAGCCTTTCGAGACAAACCACCTTATGGTGGAAGTTCGGGTATGCCTTGTGGCGCTTGCAGAGAGTTCCTCTTAGAGTTGAACGCTGAAAATAAAGATGCAGAATTCATGATGGACTACAATAGAAGAAAGACTGTTAAAGTTGCAGAATTAATGCCCTATTGGTGGGGAGAAGAACGTGCTTCTAAGTTTGATAATCAATAGAAGAGTCAGTATAATGCTGACTCTTTTTACTTAAAGCTTAAGTTCCACTGGTTTTACTAATGCTTGATTAGTCGAAAAGAATCGAAAAAAGAGCGCACAAAATCCCCTCATCTGAAAGCGTTTCAGATTAAGTTTCACTATGGTAGAAGTTACGTTGAGAAGTTACCACTTAAAAAAGTTTAAAAAAATAGTTGACAAAGTTTGAAAAGCCTGTATAATAGTAAGAGTTGAAAACAACTCTGGTCCGTTGGTCAAGGGGTTAAGACACCGCCTTTTCACGGCGGTAACACGGGTTCGAATCCCGA
>NZ_NCVN01000028.1:0-10755 GCF_002096925.1 Streptococcus mitis
TCATAGATCTGAACTTTATCATCATAAGTTAATTTCATAATAAAAGCACCCCAAAAGTTAGATTTTTTCTGTCTAACTTTTGGGGTGCAGTTCATTCTGAACTGACGTTTTTTGTATGCTTATTTTGATTTGATATAGTTAATACCATCTGCTTTTGGTGCAACTGCTTTTCCAAAGAAGGCTGCCAAGACAAGAATTGTCAAAACATAAGGTGCGATTTGAAGATAAACTGTTGGCACACCTTGTAGGAACGGCAATTGAGAACCGATAACAGCCAAACTTTGTGAAAGTCCAAAGAAGAGACTAGATAGCATGGCTCCGATTGGATTCCATTTCCCGAAAATCATCGCAGCAAGGGCGATAAATCCAGGTCCAACAATAGTTGTCACCGAGAAGTTAACTGAGATGGATTGAGCATAAATCGCTCCGCCAATTCCACCTAGGAAACCTGAAATAATAACCCCTAAATATCTCATCTTGTAGACATTGATTCCCAAAGTATCCGCTGCTTGAGGGTGTTCACCGACAGAGCGGAGACGAAGACCAAAGCGAGTCTTGAAGAGGATAAACCAAGCAAGGAATGAGAAGGCAATCGCTAGATAACCAAGTAGACTAGTTGACTTGAAGAAGATATCACCAATCACTGGGATATTTGCCAAGACTGGGAAATCAAAGCGTCCAAAAGTCTGACTTAGGTTGTCGGTTTGTCCTTTGTTATAAAGTACTTTCACCAAGAAAACAGCCAAGGCTGGCGCCATCAAGTTCAATACCGTACCGCTGACAACATGGTCTGCACGGAAATGAACCGTCGCTGCTGCGTGGATGATGGAGAAAAGCCCCCCTACCAATCCTGCTACAAGTAAGGATAGCCATGGAGTTGCTGCTCCAAATTGTTCTGCAAATTCAAGGTTAAAGACAACTCCAGAAAAGGCACCCATAACCATAATTCCTTCAAGGCCGACGTTTACGACACCACCACGTTCAGAGAAAACACCACCAATACTTGTAAAGATGAGGGGCGCTGAGTAAATCAGCATAGAAGACACCAAGAGGGTGAGCAAGGTTGTAATAGACATCTTTACTTACCTCCTTTAACTTGTTTTTTCGGTTTGACAAAGCGTTCGATAAGGTAATGAACACTGACAAAGAAGATAATAGACGCTGTTACAATGCTGACAAGCTCAGACGGTACCTGCGCCGCATTCATACCAGGGGCTCCAACTTGGAGAACACCAAATAGGAAGGCTGCAAAGAGAATACCAATTGGTGAGTTGGCCGCAAGCAGACTAACCGCCATTCCGTTAAATCCGACAGCTAATGACGCCCCCTGAACATAAACGTTCTGGAAGGTTCCCAAACCTTCAACAGCCCCACCAAGACCTGCCAAGGCACCTGAGATAATCATTGAGAGGATAATCGTTCTTTTTGCAGAAATACCAGCATATTCTGAAGCATGTGGATTAAGACCAACCGCACGGATTTCAAAACCAAGAGTTGTTTTCTTGAGCATGAACCAAATGACTGCAACGGCAATGAGAGCAAAGAAAATACCGATATTCATCCGCGAATTACCAGTCAACTCAGCCAACCAAGGTGTCTGGTAGGTTGCATTAGCTCCGACACGAATCGTCGAATCTGTACTTTGCATGAAATCTTTAGGGAAGGCATGGATAAAAGCATTTCCTACATACAAGACAATGTAGTTCATCATGATGGTTACAATAACCTCTGATGTTCCTAGATAGGCTCTAAGAATACCCGGAATGGCACCGACAATCCCACCAGCAATCAAGGCAATCACGATGGTTGCTAGAATCATCAAGGGACGTGGCATATCTGGATGCGACAAGGCAAACCAACCACTGAGAATCCAACCTGCCAAAGCCTGACCAGGAAGTCCAACGTTAAAGAAACCTGCACGACTGGCAACAGCAAAACCAAGACCAATCAAGACCAAAGGCCCCATTGCACGGAAGATTTCTCCAATTCCACGCAGGCTACCAAAGGCTGTATAGAACAATTCTTCATAGCCCCAAATAGCATCATAACCGAAGATCCACATGACAATGGCTCCAAGTAAAATTCCTAGGAAGACAGAAATCAAGGGAACCGAAATTTGTTGTAATTTTTTAGACATCACTCTTCTCCTTTCCCAAGTTTCCACCAGCCATCAAGACACCAAGTTCTTGTTTATTGGTTGTTTCTGGTGACACAATACCTTGAATCTTACCATCGTGGATAACGGCAATACGGTCTGAGACGTTTAAAATCTCATCTAGTTCAAAGCTGACAACAAGGACAGCCTTGCCATTATCACGCTCTTCAATCAAGCGTTTATGGATATATTCAATGGCACCGACATCCAACCCACGAGTTGGCTGGCTGACGATAAGGAGATCAGGATCTCGATCAATTTCACGAGCAATAATTGCTTTTTGTTGATTTCCTCCTGAGAGTGCCGCTGCAGGAACAAATTCACTGGCAGCACGAACATCAAACTCTTCCATTAGCTTTTTAGCATAAGAAGTAATATTTGAATAGTTCAAAATTCCGTTTTTACTATGTGGTTCTTTATAGTAGGTTTGAAGGGCAATATTTTCAGAAATCATCATTTCCAAAATCAAACCATCACGGTGACGGTCTTCTGGAACGTGCCCAACACTTAGTTCTGTAATTTGTCGTGGGTGCAAGCCTACAATTGAATCTCCTTTTAGCTCAATGCTACCAGATTCAACCTTGCGAAGACCTGTGATTGCTTGAATCAGTTCAGACTGACCATTTCCATCAATTCCCGCAATCCCAACAATCTCTCCAGCACGAACATCCAAGGACAGATTTTTCACAGCTGGGACACCACGGTTTTCATTGACCACCAAATCTTTGATTGACAAGACCACTTCTTTTGGTTGAGAGGCTTGCTTCTCTGTTTTAAAGGAAACAGAACGACCTACCATCATTTCTGCCAAATCAGCATTGGTAGCCCCTGCAATTTCGACGGTTTCAATTGATTTCCCACGACGGATAACTGTAACACGGTCAGAAACTGCGCGAATTTCGTCCAACTTGTGGGTAATCAAGATAATTGATTTTCCTTCTTTGACAAGATTTTTCATAATAGCCATCAACTCATCAATTTCTGATGGAGTTAAAACAGCCGTTGGTTCGTCAAAGATAAGGATATCAGCCCCCCGATAAAGGGTTTTTAAAATTTCTACACGTTGTTGGGCTCCAACTGAGATGTCTGCCACCTTGGCAGAAGGGTCAACAGCTAAGCCATAACGTTCAGAAAGAGCCTTGATTTCTTTGCTAGCTCCAGCAATATCTAGCACACCATTTTTAGTTAATTCACTACCTAAAATGATGTTTTCAGCCACTGTAAAGGCTTCTACCAACATAAAGTGCTGGTGAACCATCCCGATTCCCAAGCTAGCTGCTTTAGATGGGGAGTCGAGGTTGACAACTTGACCGTTGACCACAATTTCACCACTGGTTGGTTCAAGAAGCCCTGCTAACATGTTCATTAGCGTGGACTTTCCAGCCCCATTTTCTCCTAAAAGTGCATGAATTTCACCTTTTCGTAGGTGCAGGTTGATTTTGTCGTTGGCAACAAATTCACCAAACACCTTGGTAATATCACGCATCTCAATGACATTTTCGTGTGCCATGTGCTCTTCCTTTCAGAGTCTTATTTTATTTCAATAAAACTTGCTAGTTTGTCTAGTAGCAAGCTTTACTGAGACAAAATGATTTTGTCTCAACTCTTAAAAAAGCGGCCGAGGGCCGCTTCCTAAGAAATGACTTCCATCCATTATTTTGCAGGAACTTTTACGCTTCCATCAAGGATTTTAGCTTTTGCATCTTCAACAGCTTTTTTACCTTCTTCTGAAAGGTTTGTTACTGCCAAGTCAACACCTTTATCTTTCAATGAGTAAACGATTACTTGACCGCCAGGGAACTCACCTTTTTCTGCTTTGTTAGCAATATCTTTTACAGTTGTGCCAACTTGTTTCAAAGTAGATACAAGAACGAAGTTTGATTCTTTACCATCTTTAGAAGTGTATTTACCTTCTACTTCTTGGTCACGGTCAACACCGATAACCCAAACTTTTTCACTTTCAGGACGGCTCTCGTTGAGTGATTTTGCTTCTGCAAAGACACCTGCACCTGTACCACCAGCTACTTGGTAAACAACGTCTGCACCAGCTGCGTATTGTGCCGCTGCAATTGTTTTACCTTTGGCATTATCATTAAATGAACCAGCATAGTCAACTTGTACTTTTATAGATGAATCTACCGAGGCAACACCTGCCTTGAAACCAGCTTCAAAACGAGAGATAACTTCAGACTCCATACCACCTACAAAACCAACTTGTTTTGTCTTAGTTGTTTTAGCCGCTGCAACACCTGCGAGATAAGCAGATTCATTGTCAGCGAAAGTTACACTAGCAACATTCTTTTTATCTTTAATCACATCATCAATCAAAACATAGTTCAAATCAGTGTGCTCTTCTGCTGCATCTTTAACTGCATTGTGAAGGGCAAAACCAACACCGAAGATTAGGTTGTAGCTTCCAGCAGCTTGTTGCAAGTTGTTAGCGTAGTCAGCTTCACTTGTTGATTGGAAGTAAGTGAAACCTTTATCTTTTGAAAGATTGTGTTCTTTACCCCAGTCTTGCAAACCTTCCCAAGCTGATTGGTTGAATGATTTGTCATCAACACCACCAGTATCAGTGACGATTGCTGCTTTTGTCTTCACATCAGAAGATGAAGCTGCGTTACGAGAAGAGCGGTTACCACATGCAGCAAGTCCAACTGCTGCCACTGCAACTAGACCAAGGCCTAGCCATTGTTTCTTGTTCATTACTGAACCTCCTAAATAAGATGTGCAACGATGTTGCAAGTATGGATTGGTTGGCCACAAGGACCGTGTCACTCAGAGAGCGACTCAGACTAGTTTAAGTCTGTAAAAGAGTATGGAAGTAATTCCCCGACCGTCATCTCGACCGTCGATTTATCTTTTGCGACCAAGGTCACTTTTAGATCTTGTTCAAAAAATTCAGCCATCACTTGGCGACAAGCACCACATGGCGAGATTGGTTTTTCTGTTTGTCCATAGACAATCAATTCTGAAAATTCTCTTTGGCCTTCAGAAACTGCTTTAAAAATCGCTGTACGTTCTCCACAGTTAGTCAAAGAATAACTAGCATTCTCGATATTGACACCTGTATAAATGTTCCCATCTTTCGCCACTAAAACAGCTCCGACTGGAAAGTGAGAATAGGGCACATAGGCTTTCTTGCTGGTTTCAATTGCTAGTTCAATCAACTCAGTAGTCGCCATCAGCCAATTCTCCTTTTACAATGGCTACCCCAGCTGACGTTCCGATACGAGTCGCACCTGCTTCCACAAAGGCAAGAGCATCTGCACAAGAACGAGCTCCGCCAGCAGCCTTGACTCCCATATCAGGTCCAACTGTTTCACGCATTAACGTGACATCTGCTACCGTAGCACCACCAGTTGAAAAGCCAGTAGATGTTTTAACAAAATCAGCTCCAGCTTTTTGAGCTAATTGGCAAGCAACAACTTTTTCTGGGTCTGTCAGCAGGCAAGCTTCAATAATGACTTTCACTAACTTGTCACCACTTGCTTCTACAACAGCACGAATGTCCGATTCAACCAAATCAAGATTACCTGATTTGAGAGCTCCAACATTGATCACCATATCAATCTCATCTGCACCATTTTGGATAACTTCTTTTGTTTCAAATGCTTTCACAGCTGAAGTTGTTGCTCCCAAAGGGAAACCTACTACTGTACAGACCTTGACATCAGAGCCTTCAAGACCTTTTTTAGCATGTTCAACCCAGGCCGGATTAACGCAAACACTAGCAAAATCATACTCTCTAGCCTCAGACAACAAACAATCAATTTGATTTTCTGTCGCATCTTGTTTTAAAAGCGTATGATCGATATATTTATTTAATTTCATATTCGGATTCTCCTGCGGTTTATGAGATAATTTCTATAATTTCTCGTAAACTTTGCACCCTATCATTTATTTTAACATATTTTTGAAAATCTGTAACTAGCTGAGGAGAAATTTTTCCATTTGTATATACTTTTGCAACAATTTCTCCCTTTTGAACGGAATCTCCAACTTTCTTTTCAAAAACAATTCCTGTTTCATAGTCCAAGGCATCAGACTTGACTGCACGGCCTGCCCCCAGTCTCATAGCATAAAGCCCAAATTCCATAGCTGGAAGAGCTGAAATGACACCCGTTTCCTGAGCAGGGATTTCCACCACATGGGTAACATTGACAGGACGATAGAGGTCTTCCAAGTCTCCACCTTGGGCTTGGACCATCTCCTCAAACTTAGTAAGCGCTTGTCCATTTTCAAGATGTTGGCGTACTTCTTCAACTGTCTTGTTTACATTTGCTAAACCAAGCATAATTTGAGCCAATTCACAGATGAAGTGGGTAATATCCTGACGGCCTTGACCTTGTAAAATCTCCAATGCTTCAAGGATTTCCAGACGATTTCCAATCGCTCGTCCCAAGGGCTGGCTCATATCCGTAATGACTGCAACTGTTTTACGGCCTACTGCTTTCCCTAAATCTACCATGGTTTGAGCCAATTCACGCGCCTCATCAACCGTCTTCATGAAGGCACCCTCACCGACAGTCACGTCTAGCAAAATAGCATCCGCCCCTGCCGCAATTTTCTTGCTCATGACAGAACTCGCAATCAAAGGAATCGTGTCGACAGTTGCGGTCACATCACGTAGGGCGTAGAGAAGCTTATCCGCTTTGACCAGCTGGTCTGATTGCCCAATGACAGATACACCAATATCCTGAACTTGGTGAATAAAATCCTCTTGACTACGTTCTACTTGATAGCCCTTAATGGACTCCAATTTATCAATCGTACCGCCCGTATGGCCGAGACCACGACCACTCATTTTTGCCACAGGCACACCGAAGCTAGCAACAAGGGGAGCCAAAATCAAGGTTACCTTATCACCAACACCCCCAGTAGAATGCTTGTCAACCTTAACCCCATCAATAGCAGATAAATCAAACTCTTGACCAGTCTTAACCATTTTCATAGTCAGATCAGAGATTTCTCGAGTCGTCATTCCTTTGAAATAAACAGCCATAGCAAAAGCAGACATCTGATAATCAGGAACAGTTCCTGACACATAGCCTTCAACTAGCCATTCAATTTCACTCGAAGTCAGTTCTTGACCGTCTCGTTTCTTTTGGATTAAATCAACTGCTCTCATTCTTTCACACTTCTAAGGATATAGTATCCCTTATCTTTTTTGACGATTTCACAATTACCAAACACATCTTCCATCTTGGACTTGGCACTTGGAGCCCCTTGTTTCTTCTGGATAACGATTGTTAAATCCCCACCAGTTTCCAAGAAATCTTTACTTTTCTCAATGATTTCATGAACCACTTGCTTACCTGCACGGATAGGGGGGTTGGCAATGACATGGTCAAATTTCCCTTCAACTTGTTCATAGATGTTAGACTGGAAAATCGTAGCTGCCACTTTATTTCGTTCAGCATTTTGTCGTGCCAAATCCAAGGCACGATTGTTGATGTCGACCATGGTCGCCTGAACTCCATAAGCCTTAGCTAAGGACAAGCCCAAAGGTCCGTAACCACAGCCTACATCAAGGACAGTTTCTCCTTGGTTGACCTCAAGACACTTGAGCAAGAGTTGACTTCCAAAATCAACCATTTTCTTGCTAAAAACACCCGCATCCGTTAAAAAGGTCATTTTTTGTCCCAACAATTCTACTCGCAACTCATGAATATCGTGAGCAGCGTCAGGATTTTCTGCATAATACATTTTACTCATGAAACTATTTTACCATAATTTGACTTAAATTGTAAATCGTTTACAAATTGATAATAAAACGAAAAAAGACTGAAGAAAGCTAGTAGGTAAAACCTTTTCTTCAATCTCTTTCAACACTTATAGATAAATGATAAACCATTTAGAACCATAAATATCATAGTCAGGATAAAACAATAAATTTGTCATCTATAATCAGATGCATTTTCATTTACTATTGCTTAACCGTCAGATACTTAATTATCAACAGGATTCCCAATAAGATGTTTAGATAAAAGCCCAACTGATAAGTTTGTGTCAGAATTTCCAAACTTGTCCAAAGGCGTATCAAATCTTCTAGCGACATGCGGAAGAAATAACCCTCTGTAGCAATCCATAGAACTAAGAAGATATAACTACCAGCAGCAAGCCATTTCGTCCACCGTTTTTTTAGGAAGAAAGCAATCAAGAGCGAACAGATAAAGATAGCTGTTACAATAGCATGTTCCATCAAAAAAGTAAAACCGTAATAGATTTCCACAAAGCGTCTACCATTATCCGCATTGGCTCCTTTTAAAAAAGGTAGTGCAAAACTTAAAATAAAACAGAGTTCCAATATGTAACGTTTTAAGATTTTCATAGTACACCCCCTATAAGTTGTGAACTAAAAAGCCCCCTTTATAAGTTTATAAATCAGTAGAAACTATCTCCTACTTCATCAATAAATTGGTCAACCTCTATCTACTTCTATTATACGCTATTGGCTTACTATCATCAAGAAACCGCTTTATTTTTTTAGCTTTTTATGGTATGATAAACAAAATATCTAGGGGAAAACAAATGACCAACGAATTTTTACATTTTGAAAAAATCAGCCGCCAGAATTGGCAATCTTTACATCGGAAGACAACACCTCCTTTGACAGAAGAGGAATTAGAATCCATCAAGAGTTTTAATGACCAGATTAGCTTGCAGGATGTTACCGATGTCTATCTCCCCCTAGCCCATCTCATCCAGATTTACAAGCGTACCAAGGATGATTTGGCCTTTTCAAAAGGGATTTTCCTTCAACGTGAAAGCAAATCCCAGCCTTTTATCATTGGGGTTTCTGGGAGTGTTGCCGTTGGAAAATCCACAACCAGTCGCCTACTTCAAATCCTACTGTCCCGTACCCTTACAGATGCTACGGTTGAGTTGGTAACAACTGATGGCTTTCTCTATCCCAACCAGACCTTGATTGAACAAGGGATTTTAAATCGCAAGGGATTTCCTGAAAGCTATGATATGGAAGCTCTTCTCAACTTCCTGGATCACATCAAAAATGGACAAGATGTAGATATTCCTGTCTATTCTCATGAAGTCTACGACATCGTACCCGAGGAAAAGCAAAGCGTCAAAGCTGCTGATTTTGTTATTGTTGAGGGAATAAATGTCTTTCAAAATCCACAAAACGAGCGTCTCTACATTACTGACTTCTTTGACTTTTCCATCTATGTTGATGCTGCAGTCGATGACATCGAGAGTTGGTATCTAGACCGTTTCTTGAAAATGCTGAGCCTAGCCCAAAACGATCCTGATAGCTACTATTATCGTTTTACACAAATGCCGATTGGGGAAGTGGAATCCTTTGCCCATCAGGTCTGGACCAGTATCAATCTCACAAATCTACAAAATTATATTGAACCAACTAGAAATCGTGCAGAAGTGATTCTTCATAAAACAAAGAACCATGAAATCGATGAAATTTACTTAAAAAAATAATTTTCCCTTGTCAAAATGTAAGTTTTCAGATATAATGGTATAGTTAGTAAATATGGAGGTAAGAACATTGGCAAACATTAAATCAGCTATCAAACGCGCTGAATTGAACGTTAAACAAAACGAAAAGAACTCAGCTCAAAAATCAGCTATGCGTACTGCTATCAAAGCTTTCGAAGCAAACCCATCTGAAGAACTTTTCCGTGCTGCTAGCTCAGCTATCGATAAAGCAGAAACTAAAGGTTTGATTCACAAAAACAAAGCAAGCCGCGATAAAGCTCGTCTTTCATCTAAACTTGCTAAATAAGAAACAGTCCATGAGGCTGTTTTTTTGTCCCCAAATAGGAAAAGGTAGAAAATGAAAATCGCAATTATCGGATATTCTGGTGCTGGTAAGTCAACTCTAGCTAAAAAGTTGTCTCACTGCTACTCCATCCCCAAACTTCACATGGACACGCTCCAATTTCAACCTGGTTGGCAAGACAGTGACCGCGAATGGATGTTGACAGAGATGAAAAACTTTCTCACCAAGCATGAAGCTTGGGTTATTGATGGAAATTATTCTTGGTGTTTCTATGAGGAAAGAATGCAGGATGCTGACCAAATCATCTTTCTTAATTTTTCGCCATTGACCTGTCTCTTTCGAGCCTTTAAACGATACCTCAAATACCGAGGCAAGGTCAGAGAAAGTATGGCAGTTGGTTGTCAAGAACAGTTTAATTGGGAGTTTATCCGATGGATTCTCTGGGATGGACGGAGCAAATCCGCTAAGGAACGCTACAAGTGGATTCAAAAAAACTATCCAGATAAAGTTGTTATCCTTAGGTCTCAAAAGGAGATAGATTACTTCTTAGAAAATCTCGCACATAACAAGAAAAGAACCTGAGACAAAATAGTTCTCAGCCACAAAAAAGCTAGAGATTTCCAATAGCGGAACTCTAGCTTTTTAATTTTGAGTTGTTCTCTTATTGTATTTTAGGAGGTTATTGGCCATAAGTATCAATCCCATGTCAATTCTCACTTGACGCTTCCCTCTCAGATTACATCTCTTGTAACCCAAACAAGCCTTTATCTGCCCACAGACAGGTTCCACATCAATCTTGTGTTGAGCGAAAATCTGTCTTCCTTCGGGAGATAAAAGCGCCTGA
>NZ_NCVN01000023.1:0-8899 GCF_002096925.1 Streptococcus mitis
GACAAACATTAAAACGATGTTTGTCTTCAATCTGAAACAACGGATTTGCCGTTGTTTTTTTTGGAGATAAGGGACTATTGTCCCAGACTCTTTTTTACTCTTTGTCAACTATAGTGGTTTTTTATTTAATTAAGTTAGAGAGACGGATTTCATTTCTCATTTTTCTAGTATTAAATGAAATATAAATTTTAGATTTAAAACTTTTTTGATAAAAACCGAAGTCTGTAAATTTGTTTAGTATAATAATGGACATTTTAAATTTAAAAATGCTATAATGTGAGTTAGGGATCGATTACCTATGTAAAGCCATAAAATTGTGTAACTCTGGCTTAGAATGGAGGAATTTTCAAACTGCTAGGAATTGATTTCACAGTTAACATATAAATAAAAAAGGAGAAACCATGTATTCAAGAATGGAAAAAAATCACGGACAAAAAGTGCAGCGCTTTTCAATCCGTAAGTATAGTTTTGGTGCAGCATCAGTAGCTGTAGCAGCTTACATGATGTTCGGTGGAGCAGCAACTGTTCAGGCGGATGCTCAAGTTACACCAAAGACGGCATCTGATTCACAAACAGTCCCAGATGCAAGTAATCAAGCAGATTCAACCATGCCTCTAGCTTCGACTGAAACTGCTACACCAACAGCTGAGCAACCATCAACACCAGCGCCTGCAGCAACGCAACCAACAGCACCGACTGAAACACCAAAAGCCGAAGAAGCTCTAGCACCAGCTTCAAAGGCTGACACAAGCAAGTTGGAAGCAGCTATTGCTCGTTTAGAAGCAGCTTTAGAAAAAGCAGCATCAACTGAAAAAACAGCTTCAGCAATTGAGTCTGCAAAAGCAGAATTAGCAAGCGCAAAAGCTGTAGCCGCAAATGAAGCTGCAACAAAAGAAGAGGTGGCAAAAGCTACATCAGCAGTAAACGGTAATGCATTCGTATTAGAAAGTATGCCGAAAGCAAAAGCAGAGAAGAAAGAAGAAAAAGAAAACAAAAACCAAGATTCACGTAATGGAAAAGCGATTCCTGGACAAGGTGAAAGTGGGTTTAGAGATGGATCTGCAGCAGCGACAGGATATAAAAATGATATTAATACTGTAAATACTGAATTAAAAGCTGCAATTGATAAAGTAAAAGTAGAAATTACAAAAGAAGAAGCTTTAGGTGAAGGTAAAACAAACAAAGAAAAACTAGATGTTTTACGTGCTATTGTAGCAAAAGCTGAAGAAGAAAAAACAAAAGCTACGACAGCAGTAGCAAAAGCTGATGCTACAGAACAAGAACTTCAAGCTGCATTAACAGAAGCAAAACAAGAAAAAGATAGATTAAACTACTATCTAACTAATGCAGAAAACTGGGGAGCACCAATTAACAATAATAGAGCTGGTTATGGTAATAACCCAGCAAACGGTGTTTTTGAAAGCATGAGTAACGGATTTGGTGAAGTTGATTTCTCTGGTCCTAAAGTAGAATCAAAAAGTAAAACTATTGAAGATCAAGTAAATAATCTTCAAAGTGAAAAACATTACGGTAAAGTAACTTACAATTGGAAGACTAAAAAAATCACTGCAGCAGAAGCTGAAGCAGGTGCATTAAACGGTTGGAAAATTGGTGGAACAAAAGACTATGTAAATGCTGTTAAGCCAGAAGCACCAACAGATTATACTGTTGCTGGTGATCGAACAGAAGCGCCAAAACCAGCGAAAGCTTATGATGACAATGGTAAACATGATGCTTCAACTGCTACTCAAAACCAACCAAATGCAGATGGTAAGTTCTTAGGTGGTGCGATTACTCTAGATGGAATGAAAAATGACGATAGAGGAAATGTTAAAGATAGAGATTACTATCTTGAATTAGGAAGTAAAGGTGTTACTTTATCTAAAGAATATGATGTAAACCCTAATTCTGAATTATTCTTCAATATGGTTTACAATGGAGCATATGGTAAAGCTGCACTTTCAAGTCAAGGTGAAGAATTAAGTGTAGAAATTACAGATGCTTACACAGGTAAGAAAATTGCTTCTATTCCAATGAGAGATGGAAGCACTCCAACGGAAGCTACAGGAAGACCAGCAGGATCAAATGAAGGAACACCTTCTGATAGTTGGAATAATATTGCAAGAATTTATCATGTTCCAGAAGGAACAAGTAAAGTTAAAGTTACCATCAAAGCAAAAGATGATGGTGATTTTAAAGGTGTTCAAGATGGATTCATTATCGGTGGTGTAGGAATTGCTACTGGTCCTGGTATGCAATTAACTACAAATGTTACTAGTGAAGGTAAGAGTGGAGAGTACGGATTTACAAAAGATAAATTATATAAACGTTCTCAAGAAGGTAAATTAAACCTTGAATTGAAAAACGTTGGTGGTGTTGAAAATACATTCCCTTACGGTGGTACATTTAACATTAAAGTACAAATTCCAAAAGGTGTTAAATTAGGTACAGTTGATACTACAAATTACAAAAAATTAGATCTATCTAAAGCAAATGGTGAATCTATTTGGACTGATCAAGGATACTTAACAAATGTTCGTTATGATGAAGCGACTAATACATTAAGTATGGATGTGAATGCAGTTCAATATGGTAAGAACAACCTAAAAGCCGCAGGGGAAACATCAAGAAAATTCTCAATTCCATTTACGACTGAAGATGATTATGTAGGAGATGCTACATTTAAAGTTACAGGAACAGGTGGAATGGGTACTCAAGATGCTCAAGGAAATAGAATTTACCCATGGTTATGGACTGGAGATAAAGGACCTTACGCTTATGATGGAAACTACAAAGCTAATGGATTAAGATGGTCAGATGATCCAGATTACTACTATAATAGAACAATCTATATTGATGCTCGTAAACCTAAATCAGCTACAGTTGAAGAAGTCCACACAGATAGTATTGTAGGAGATTCTGATGCGAAAAATCAAGATAAATACTTATTAGTAAATACAGGTGATGCACCAGGTTCATTAACTCCGTCAGATGACGAAATTAAAGCTAATCTTAAAAAAGTAGCTGATAATAATGGAGTTACTTTATCAGATGAAGAAATAGCTAAAAGAATTGCTGAAATTAAAAAAGCATTACAAATTGAAAATGAAATTGGTAAGAAAATCGAAATCACATTACCAAATAATGATGTTTTAGAATTAGAGAAAAAAGATGATGGTTGGTATCAAGGAGATACTAAAGTAGAAACAACGCCTGAAGGTAAATTAAAAGTAAGTCTTAAAGATGTTAGTCTTCATACACATGAAGGTAATGATAAGATTGCTGTAACT
Source organism: Streptococcus mitis (assembly GCF_002096925.1). Lineage (GTDB taxonomy): Bacteria > Bacillota > Bacilli > Lactobacillales > Streptococcaceae > Streptococcus > Streptococcus mitis_AF. The sequence goes on from NZ_NCVN01000023.1 coordinate 3,291, forward strand.
TCAGTTTCACCAGTAGGAAATGTTTCTGAGCCAAGTTATGCAAACATTGTCAACGAAGCTCCAACAGTAGCAGTTGAGAAAAAAGATTTATACGTTTATAAAACTAAAGAAGCTGATAAATGGAACAATGAGAAGGTTCTAGAAAAAGCGAAACCATCAGCAACTGACTTAGAAGATGATCGTGACGGAGTTGATTCTACTAAACCATCAATTGCAGTAAGTGATGCAGGTAACCTAGATACAACTAAAGTTGGTGATTACACTGTAAAAGTTCAATCAACGGATAGTGAAGGTAAGAAATCTACAGAAGCAGAAGTAACTGTTCACGTATTAGACTTAATTACAGTAGACCCAACAGTAACAACTGATCCAACAAATCCAAGTACAACAGCTCCAGTATCTCCAAAAACAGCAGATACACCTGTAAAAGATGGAGATGAAAATCTTGGTAAATATCCAGCAGGATTGACACGTAATGACTTAGTTAAAGAAGTAACACGTACAATTAAGTATCTAAAAGAAGAAGATGCTGATAAGGCTGATGCAACTCCTTTATATGCTGAAAAAGTACAAAAAGTAACATACAAACGTACAGCAACTGTAAACCCACAAACAGGAGATGTAACTTACTCTGATTGGCAAGTTTACAATGAAGCTGATAAATTAACAGATGCTACAGCTGATGGAACAAAAGGTAAATTCAATGCTGTTGATTCACCAGTAGTAGCAAACTACTTATTAGTAAATGCTACAGATAAAACAGTAGCTGCAGAAGTTGCACCAGTTCCTGGAGAAAATGGTACAGTAGATCCTGTAGTTAAAAAAGTTCTTTATAAAGAAATTGGTTCATTTACACCTGAGTATCCAGCTGGTAAGAAACCACAAGATGCACCAGATACAATTAAATATCCTAACAATCCAAATGATCCAACAAAACCTGGTGATTTCAGTAAGGTAGTTATTCCTTATGTAGATGGATATGTTCCAACATATAATGGAGTAGAATTAACACCAGTTGATCCTGCAGATCCATCTAAAGGATACAAAGTTCCAGACAACTTTGACCCAACTGATAAATTCGGTAAAACTCCAATTCAATACGCACCAGGAATTCAAAAAGCTACAGTTAACTTTGTTTCTGTAGATGCAGATGGTAAAGAAACACCATTAGATGAGAAATTTAATATTACGGATCTTTCAGGTAAAGCTGGAACACAAATTCCAGAAGATAAAATCCAAGCACGTATTGACGTATTAAAATCAATGGGTTACACAGTTAAAGAAAATCCATTTGATCAAGATCCAACATTTGATTATGATTCAGATAAAGATCAAAGCTTTACAATTAAGTTAACTCCAAAAGTTTCAACACCAACTCCTGTTTATGTCGTAGAAGGTGATAAGCCAACAACAGACAAACTTAAAGATGCGGTTACTACAAAAGGAAATGATAAAACTGTAGATGAATCTAAGATTCCTGAAACAAAAGGAAAAGTTGGAGATGATACATTAACTGTACCAGTAACAGTAACATACGCTTCAGGTGATAATAAACGTGAAGAAACAGTAAATGTACCAGTGAAAGTTGTTAAAGGATATCCACAATTAGTAGCAGTAAGTGAGGATAAGAAACAACCTTCTCCAGAAGATAATATTGATACTTCAGACTATCCAGATGACGCAACATATGAATACAAAGAAGAAGTAGATACAACAGCACCTGGAGATAAGAAAGTAACAGTAGTTGTTAAACAAGGGGATAAAGTACTAGTAGAAGTACCAGCAACAGTACGTGTAGTAGATAGCAAACCACAATTTGTTGTTGCAGATCCTAAGAAACCACAACCGGATGTTAAAGCAAGCATTACTCCAGATGAATATCCAACAGGAACTGAATTTGAATATAAAGAACCAGTTGATACAACAACAGCAGGTGAAAAAGAAGTAACAGTTGTAGCTAAATTAGATGGAAAAACAATTGTAGAAGTACCAGCTAAAGTAATGGTAGTAGATCCTAAGACACAATATGTGTTTGAAGACCCTGCAAAATCACAACCATCAGCTGATGAAAGTATCGATCCTGACCAATATCCAGAAGGAACTAAATTTACTTATAAAGATGGTGAAGTAGATACAACAACACCAGGAGATAAGAAAGTAACAGTAGTAGCTAAAGATGGCGAAGACAAACTTGTAGAAGTACCTGCAGTAGTTAAAGTATTACCATTAGTGAAACCTGAAGGATTAACAGTTCTTAAAGGAAGCGAAAACTTAGAAGCTGCAGTTAAAGCTAAAGCTGAAGAAGTAGTAGCTGCATTACCAAAAGATAAACTTCCTGAAGGTGTAACTGTAAAAGTTAAAGAAGTGAAAGCAGGAACTACACCAACAACAGCTGAAGTAACTGAAACAGGAAAACCAAAACCAGCAACAGTAGTTGTTGAATATACTGATGATAAAGGAAATGTTATTGGAACGAAAGAAGTAGAAGTTCCTGTAACAGTAGTTGGATCAACTCCAAAATCAGTAGTTGTGTTTGAAGGAACAACGCCTGAAAAAGATAAAGTTAAAGAATCTGTAACACCAGGACAAGGTGGAACAGTTGGAGAACCAGCAACATTACCAGAAACAGCTGGGAAAGCTGGAGCTACAGATGTAACAGTAGAAGTCCCAGTAACTTATCCAGGAATGAAAGATTCTGAGAAAGTAACAGTACCAGTAACAGTATTACCAGTAGCAAAAGGTGAAGTAACAGTAGCTAAAAATACAACTCCAGATAAACTGAAAGAAGTAGCTAAAGCCAAAGCTGAAGAAGCAGTTAAAGAAAAAGACTTTACAGATAAATTACCAAAAGATGCCAAAGTAACTGTAGGTGATGTAACAAAAGCTATTGAAGACAAAGTAACAGCTAACAAAGGAACAGGAGTAACAACAGTAGAAGTACCAGTAACATACACAGTTGATGGAAAAGACTATACAACTACAATTCCTGTAACAGTAAATGTTAAAGGTTCAGATGTTAAACCAGTATACGTTGTAGAAGGTGACAAACCAACAGCTGTCGATGTAAACAAAGCAATCACTCCAGGCGAAGGTGGTACAGTAGGAAAACCTACAACATTACCAGAAACAACTGGAAAGGTTGGTTCTACAGACGTGACAGTAGATGTGCCTGTAACATACGACAATGGAAAAATAACTGAAAAAGTAACAGTCCCAGTTACAGTGTTACCAAAAGTTTCTCCAGAAGGTGTAGTAGTACCGAAAGATACAGATAAAGGCACACTTGAAAAAGCTGTTGCTGATAAAGTAAAAGAAACAGCTAAAAATGTTAAAGGATTACCAGAAGGTGTAACAGTAACAGTTAAAGAAACACCACTAACAACTCCAGAAACAGAAACACCAGGAGAAAAAGACTCAGTAACAGTAACAGTTGAGTATAAAGACAAAGGTGGAAACGTTATAGCTACTAAAGAAGTTAAAGTCCCAGTAACAGTAACACCAAAAGTGACTCCAGTGGTAGTAAAAGTAGGAACTCCAGTCACAGCAGAAGATGTTAAGAAACGTGTTGATCTACCAAAAGATTGGGAAATTACAAATGTTGGAGAAATTCCAGCAACAACAACACCAGGAGCAAAACCAACTGTACCAGTAGAAGTGAAATTACCAAATGGAAAAACAGTTACAGTAAAAGTACCAGTAATCGTAACACCAAAAGTAACTCCAATCGAAGTAGAAGTAGGAACATCTATTACTAAAGATGATGTTAAGAAACATATCGAACTTCCTAAAGAAGAAGGATGGGAAATCATCGAAGAGAACTGGGTAATTCCAACAACAGAAACAGCTGGGAAAAAACCAGGAGTTAAGGTTAAGGTGAAATTACCAACAGGAGAAATCGTTGAGTTAGAAGTACCAGTAACAGTAACTCCAAAACGTGGTTCTGAGTCACAACCAAACAATGGCGGTGGAAATGGTGGTAGCAACTACCGACCAACACCACAACCTGTTCCATCAACACCAGAGACTCCTGAGCAACCAGTAGCTCCAGTGCAACCGGAACAACCAACAACTCCAACCCAACCTGCTGTTCCAACACCAGCTGAAACATCAGTACCAACTGATTCAGCTACTCAACCAGCAACACCTAAATATGTTGAAGGTCAAAAAGAATTGCCTAACACAGGTACAGAAGCTAACGCTAGCCTCGCAGCGCTTGGACTTCTTGGAGCCCTAAGTGGATTTGGACTTCTTTCTCGCAAGAAAAAAGAAGACTAAAAACTCATAGTTTTTAAGAAGATGATTCGTCATCTTCTTTTTTTATATCCGCTCCTTTTTCTTATAGTTTGAAACTATAGGATTGCCTAGGAAAGAAATGTTAGAGGGAACCAGTAGTTTTTGGTATAATGGAAGATATTTGAAAGAAAAGAGAAGTGATATGACACAGATTATTGATGGGAAGGCTCTAGCAGCTAAGTTACAAGGACAGCTGGCTGAAAAGACTGAAAGATTAAAGGAAGAAACGGGGCTAGTACCTGGTTTGGTAGTGATTTTGGTTGGGGACAACCCTGCCAGCCAAGTCTACGTTCGTAACAAGGAGAGGTCAGCCCTTGCGGCTGGATTCCGTAGTGAAGTTGTGCGAGTTCCAGATACCATTACTCAAGAGGAATTGTTAGACTTGATTGCCAAATACAATCAAGATTCAGCTTGGCATGGGATATTGGTCCAGTTACCATTACCAAAACATATTGATGAAGAGGCAGTTTTGTTGGCCATTGACCCAGAAAAGGATGTGGATGGTTTCCATCCCTTAAACATGGGGCGTCTCTGGTCTGGTCATCCAGTCATGATTCCTTCGACACCTGCAGGAATTATGGAAATGTTTCATGAATATGGGATTGACTTGGAAGGTAAAAATGCGGTCGTCATTGGTCGTTCCAATATCGTTGGAAAACCTATGGCCCAGCTTCTTTTGGCAAAGAATGCGACAGTGACTTTGACCCACTCACGGACTCATAATCTTGCCAAGGTGGCTGCTAAAGCAGATATTCTGGTTGTTGCAATCGGTCGTGCCAAGTTTGTGACTGCTGACTTTGTCAAACCAGGTGCGGTAGTCATTGACGTTGGGATGAATCGTGATGAAAATGGTAAGCTCTGTGGGGATGTGGATTATGAGGCAGTTGCCCCACTTGCTAGCCATATTACGCCAGTTCCTGGAGGTGTAGGTCCTATGACCATTACTATGCTGATGGAGCAAACTTATCAGGCAGCGATTCGGACATTGGATATAAAATAAGAAAAAAGAACCTGAGACAAAATAGTTCTCAGCCACAAAGAAGCTAGAGATTTCCAATAGCGGAACTCTAGCTTTTTAATTTTGAGTCGTTCTCTTATTGTATTTGAGGAGGTTATTGGCCATAAGTACCAAACCTATGTCAATTCTCACTTGACACTTCCCTCTCAGATTACATCTCTTGTAACCCAAACAAGCCTTTATCTGCCCAAAGACAGGTTCCACATCAATCTTGCGTTGAGTGAAAATCTGTCTACCTTCGGGAGATAAAAGCGCCTGACATTCTTTAGCTTTCAAGTTTTAATAGCGTTCGTTCATA
>NZ_NCVN01000053.1:0-8735 GCF_002096925.1 Streptococcus mitis
ATACACCTGTACCCATGCCGAACACAGAAGTTAAGCCCTAGAACGCCGGAAGTAGTTGGGGGTTGCCCCCTGTGAGATATGGAAGTCGCTTAGCTTTAATCCGCCATAGCTCAGTTGGTAGTAGCGCATGACTGTTAATCATGATGTCGTAGGTTCGAGTCCTACTGGCGGAGTAGTTAAGAAAAAGAGGTTTAGGCCTCTTTTTTGTTATGTAATTTATAATCTATCTCGTGTCATTAGACTTCCGCAATCAGGACAAGATGGGCCCTCACAATTTAGTTTAGCAATGATTTCTTTGTGGGTATCTATATTAACAACATCCATAATTTGGATATTAGGGTCTTTAATGTCTAGTAGTTTTGTGATAAAATGTAATTGTTCCATATGAATCTTTCTAATGGGTTGTTTGGTCACTTTTCATTATAGATCTTATGGGACTTTTTTTCTACAACAAAATCGGCTCCATAAGATCTATAGGGGATTTTCCCACTACAAATATTATAGAGCCTTTTTGCCGAGTAAAGTTTCAGAGCCCTCCGTTTTCGAGTAATGTACCACAGTTTTAAGGAGATCTTTTTAGTACTTTAATCGAGGATAGCGAAGAGGCTAAACGTTGCGGACTGTAAATACGCTCCTTCGAGGGATTCGAATCCTTCCGCTTCCATTATCTTAATTTTTGAAATTTAGGTAGTAGATTTCCTCCTATTCTGTCAACTTTTCCTATTTGTTATCTTTTTGAGGTTAGTATTTGAGCAATTCAGGATTTGATAATAACTGTTTATAATTTTTTGTTAGAATAAGCTTATAAAAAGTAAAGGAGTGTATGCTTATGTTACAAAAAATTTATGAGCAGATGGCGGATTTTTATAGAAATATTGAAGAAGAGTATGGTACGTTCTTCGGAGATCATTTTGACTGGGAACATTTTCATTTTAAATTTTTGATTTATTATCTTTTCCGATATAGCATTGGGACTCATCGGGATTTTATTGTTTACCATTATCGTGTTGCTTATCGTTTGTATCTTGAAAAATTGATAATGAAACAGGGTTTTGTTGCTTGTTGAGACAATATGAGTTAATTTCCGAACAAATTTAACTTTTTGTGGGAAAATAATGATAAATAGCCGGAATTTTTTCTAAAACTTTCTTTAATAGTTGGAAATAGCAAATCTTTTTATTGTTTCTTCTTGATAAAAAGGCGATTTTTTCTTATAATAAATTGTAAGATATAATTGCAGGTGAGAGTCCTGCCATGTATGTGAGAAAGGAAGAGCCTGAGGGCTCAGACAAGATTATGACTTCAGTTGTTGTTGTAGGTACCCAATGGGGTGATGAAGGTAAAGGGAAGATTACAGACTTTCTTTCAGCGAATGCAGAAGTGATTGCACGTTACCAGGGTGGTGATAATGCAGGTCACACGATTGTGATCGATGGTAAGAAATTTAAGTTGCACTTGATTCCATCTGGAATTTTCTTCCCTGAAAAAATCTCTGTTATTGGGAATGGTATGGTTGTAAATCCTAAATCTCTTGTAAAAGAGTTGAGCTATCTTCATGAGGAGGGTGTGACAACTGATAACTTGCGTATTTCTGATCGCGCGCATGTTATTTTGCCTTATCATATCGAGTTAGACCGTTTGCAAGAAGAAGCTAAGGGCGACAATAAGATTGGTACTACAATTAAAGGAATTGGTCCAGCTTATATGGACAAGGCTGCTCGTGTTGGGATTCGTATCGCAGATCTTTTGGATAAAGATATTTTCCGTGAGCGTTTAGAACGTAACCTTGCTGAAAAGAATCGTCTTTTTGAAAAATTGTATGATAGTAAAGCGATTGATTTCGATGATATTTTTGAAGAATATTACGAATATGGTCAACAAATCAAGAAATATGTGACAGACACATCTGTTATTTTGAATGATGCGCTTGATAACGGTAAACGTGTGCTTTTTGAAGGTGCACAAGGTGTTATGCTAGATATAGATCAAGGTACGTATCCATTTGTTACGTCATCAAACCCTGTGGCTGGTGGTGTTACGATTGGTTCTGGTGTTGGTCCAAGTAAGATTGACAAGGTTGTTGGTGTATGTAAAGCCTATACGAGTCGTGTAGGAGACGGTCCTTTCCCAACTGAGTTGTTTGATGAAGTGGGAGAACGTATCCGTGAAGTCGGTCATGAATATGGTACAACAACTGGTCGTCCACGTCGTGTGGGATGGTTTGATTCAGTTGTGATGCGCCATAGCCGTCGCGTTTCTGGTATTACTAACCTTTCATTGAACTCTATCGATGTTTTGAGTGGTTTAGATACTGTGAAAATCTGTGTGGCCTATGATCTTGATGGTCAACGTATTGACTACTATCCAGCTAGTCTTGAGCAATTGAAACGTTGCAAGCCTATCTATGAAGAGTTGCCAGGTTGGTCAGAAGATATTACCGGAGTTCGTAATTTGGAAGACCTTCCTGAGAATGCGCGTAACTATGTTCGTCGTGTGAGTGAATTGATTGGCGTTCGTATTTCTACTTTCTCAGTAGGTCCTGGTCGTGAACAAACAAATATTTTAGAAAGTGTTTGGTCGTAAGAGATTTTTAAGATTTGTTTAAGATAGGTCGGGTATACTATAGACAGTTACAAGAAGACCTCCTAACTTGTTGTAACAAATATCCTAAACTTTTCTTTTTCATAATAATCTCCCTATAAAGTCACCGCATTCGGTGGCTTTTTTTGTGTTGGGATTCATGATATAATAATAAAATCGATAAGTAGGAAAAGAGAAACGGATGAATTATACAGTTGAAGAAAAAGAAGTCTTCATGAGAGAGGCCTTGAGAGAGGCTGAGATCGCTCTTGAACACGATGAAATTCCAATTGGTTGTGTGATTGTCAAGGGCGGAGAAATCATTGGTCGTGGGCATAATGCACGTGAGGAGTTGCAGCGAGCGGTTATGCACGCGGAAATTATGGCTATAGAGAATGCGAACCTGAGTGAAGAGAGCTGGCGCTTGCTTGATTGCACGCTTTTTGTGACCATTGAGCCGTGTGTCATGTGTAGTGGGGCGATTGGACTCGCCCGCATTCCAAACGTGGTCTACGGGGCTAAAAACCAGAAATTTGGCGCTGCTGGGAGTTTGTACGATATCTTGACAGATGAGCGGCTCAACCATCGTGTGGAGGTTGAAACGGGAATTTTGAAAGATGAATGCGCAGCTATTATGCAGGATTTTTTTAGAAATAGACGGAAAAAATAATTTTGCTTTTAAAATGAATAGGAATGTGATATAATAAACAGTGGAGCAACAGTTCTGCGTGAAGCGGGTCAGGGGAGGAATCCAGCAGCCCTAAGCGATTTGAATTGTGTGCTCTTTTTTTCGTGCTTTTTCCGAATAAATAAGATAGAATAATCTAGAATAAATGATAATAGAAAAGAGAAGATGATGAAAATTCGTGGTTTTGAATTGGTTTCTAGTTTTACAGATGAGAATTTATTGCCAAAGCGTGAGACAGCGCATGCGGCTGGTTACGACTTAAAGGTTGCTGTGCGTACAGTTATCGCTCCAGGAGAGATTGTATTAGTTCCGACAGGGGTTAAGGCTTATATGCAACCGACTGAGGTCCTATACCTCTATGATCGTTCTTCAAACCCTCGTAAGAAGGGTTTGGTTTTAATTAACTCGGTTGGGGTCATTGATGGGGATTATTATGGAAATCCTGGGAATGAAGGGCATATTTTTGCTCAGATGAAGAATATCACAGACCAAGAGGTTGTTCTTGAAGTTGGAGAACGTGTTGTCCAGGCTGTCTTTGCTCCTTTCTTAATTGCAGATGGAGATGTGGCAGACGGTGTACGGACTGGTGGTTTTGGTTCGACAGGGGACTAGGATGAAGATTATCTTTGTACGTCACGGGGAGCCAGATTATAGTATGCTTGATAAACTTGAAAATCCGCAACTCTATAGTGGTTTTGGTCGTGATTTAGCACCATTGACAGGAAAAGGTCGCAGTCTGGCAAAAGAAGTTGCTAAAACTGCATGTTTTGGAAAGGCAGAGATTATTATTTCATCGTCTGTGACGAGAGCTTTAGAAACAGCCCATTATATAGCGGTTGAAACAGGATTGGACTTATTTGTGGAGCCGTTTTTTCATGAGTGGCGTCCAGACTTAGATAGTACTAACTCTGATTTAACTAGTGTATTGGTAGCTCATGAATATTATCTAAAACATCAAGGAGGTTTACCTGAAGATTCTCCTTATCGCTATGAAACTGCTCTGGAGATGCGTCATCGTTTTTTAAGAACTTTGGAAAAATATAAAAATTATAAAACTATTATCATTGTAACTCACGGAATGCTCATGCGTCAGTTTGTGCCAAATGAGAAGATTGATTTTTGCCAAGTGATTGAATGTGAGATAGAGATATAGAAAGAGGTTTATTATCGCAAAGAAAAAGGCGACATTTGTGTGTCAAAATTGTGAATATAATTCCCCCAAGTATTTAGGGCGCTGTCCCAACTGTGGGTCTTGGTCTTCTTTTGTAGAAGAGGTTGAGGTTGCCGAGGTAAAGAATGCGCGTGTGTCCTTGACAGGTGAGAAAACCAAGCCCATGAAACTGGCTGAGGTGACTTCAATCAACGTCAATCGAACCAAGACGGAGATGGAGGAATTCAACCGTGTACTTGGAGGCGGAGTGGTACCAGGAAGTCTCGTCCTAATCGGTGGGGATCCTGGGATTGGGAAATCAACCCTTCTCTTACAAGTCTCAACCCAGTTGTCTCAAGTGGGGACTGTTCTCTACGTCAGTGGGGAGGAGTCTGCCCAGCAGATTAAATTACGTGCAGAGCGTTTGGGAGATATTGATAGCGAGTTTTATCTCTATGCAGAGACCAATATGCAGAGTGTTCGAGCTGAGGTGGAGCGCATCCAGCCAGACTTCCTCATTATTGACTCCATTCAGACTATTATGTCTCCTGAGATTTCAGGGGTGCAGGGATCTGTTTCTCAAGTGCGTGAGGTGACGGCTGAGCTTATGCAACTGGCCAAGACCAATAACATTGCCATCTTTATCGTAGGTCATGTGACCAAGGAAGGAACCTTGGCTGGTCCTCGTATGCTAGAGCATATGGTGGATACGGTGCTTTACTTTGAAGGGGAGCGCCACCATACCTTCCGTATTTTAAGAGCGGTCAAAAACCGTTTTGGTTCCACTAATGAGATTGGGATTTTTGAGATGCAGTCGGGCGGATTGGTTGAGGTACTCAATCCGAGTCAAGTTTTCCTAGAAGAGCGTTTGGATGGGGCGACTGGTTCGTCAATCGTTGTGACCATGGAAGGGACGCGTCCGATTTTGGCGGAGGTTCAAGCTTTGGTAACACCGACTATGTTTGGAAATGCTAAGCGTACGACGACAGGACTTGATTTTAATCGTGCGAGTCTGATTATGGCTGTTTTGGAAAAGCGGGCAGGGCTTCTCTTGCAAAATCAAGATGCTTATCTCAAATCTGCTGGCGGTGTCAAATTGGATGAACCTGCCATTGACTTGGCTGTTGCAGTTGCCATTGCTTCGAGCTACAAGGACAAGCCAACCAATCCTCAGGAATGTTTTGTGGGAGAACTGGGCTTGACAGGAGAAATTCGGCGTGTGAATCGTATCGAGCAGCGTATCAACGAAGCCGCTAAGCTGGGATTTACCAAGATTTATGTACCGAAGAATTCTTTGACAGGAATTACTCCGCCTAAGGAAATTCAGGTCATTGGCGTGACAACGATTCAGGAAGTTTTGAAAAAGGTTTTTGCTTAATCTGTGACAAATCCTCTTAAAAATGATAAGATAGGAGAAATATTTGACTATCAAATTTTCAAGGAGGGAATCGTGTCGTATTTTGAACAGTTTATGCAAGCCAATCAGGCTTATGTTGCCCTACATGGGCAGTTAAATCTGCCACTTAAACCCAAAACAAGAGTGGCTATTGTGACCTGTATGGATTCACGTTTGCACGTGGCGCAAGCTCTGGGCTTGGCACTTGGGGATGCTCATATCTTGCGGAATGCAGGTGGTCGAGTGACTGAGGACATGATTCGTTCGCTAGTTATTTCCCAGCAACAAATGGGGACAAGAGAGATTGTGGTATTGCACCATACAGACTGTGGTGCTCAGACCTTTGAAAATGGGCCTTTTCAGGAGTATTTAAAAGAGGAACTAGGTGTCGATGTGTCAGACCAGGACTTCTTGCCCTTTCAAGATATAGAGGAGAGTGTACGTGAGGACATGCAACTCCTTATCGATTCTCCCCTAATACCAGATGATGTCATTATCTCTGGTGCTATTTACGATGTGGATACAGGAAGTATGACAGTCGTAGAATTATAAATACTTCATATAGAAAGAAAGTGTATGAAGAAAAACAGCATTTTATTTATTTTTATTTTATTGCTATGTATTGGTTTGCAGTATGAAACAATCTACTATACGGATGGTTCGATGTCAGGTGCAGAATATGGCCTAATGGGAGTTTCTATCTTTCTAGCTCTCTTTTACATGATTCCGGCTCTTTATTTCCTTTTCCGTATTGGGAAAAAATGGGAATTGCCAAAGAATGCCTTGATTCTGTCTTTATTGGGTGGGATGTTCCTTTCAGGTTGGTTGTCTAGCTTTGCTAATACCTATATCCATGATTTACTGGGGGTTCTTTTCCCAGATAGTGCATTTTTAAATGCCTTTGAAAGTGCCATTGTGGCTCCTTTGGTAGAAGAACCCTTGAAATTGTTGCCACTTGTCTTTGTTTTAGCTTTGATTCCTGTGCGAAAATTAAAATCTTTGTTTTTACTAGGAATTGCTTCTGGTTTGGGTTTCCAAATGATTGAGGATATTAGTTACATTCGTACGGATTTGCCAGAGGGATTTGACTTTACTATTTCGAGAATTTTAGAGCGTATCATCTCAGGAATTGCCTCTCACTGGACTTTTTCAGGTCTAGCTGTAGTAGGTGTTTACTTACTTTACAGAGCCTATAAAGGACAGAAGGTTGGTAAGAAAGAGGGGCTTATTTTCCTAGGTTTAGCCTTGGGAACTCACTTCCTGTTTAATTCTCCTTTTGTGGAGTTGGAGACAGAGTTGCCTTTAGCGATTCCAGTGGTTACAGCCATTACTCTCTATGGTTTTTACCAGGCTTATCGCTTTGTTGAGAAGCACAATGAGTTGATGAACTAGAATATTTTTCAAAAGAATGATGCAAGGGGACAAATATGGTGCCCTTCTTTTATTTTTGATTGAAAAATAGTGTAAAAAGCGCTACAATGGTAGATGGAAAAATCTTGTGAAAAGCACAAGCGATACATATATACCGGAGGAAATCATGTCTTTTTCTGATTTAAAGCTGTTTGCCCTTTCTTCTAATAAAGAATTGGCAGAACGTGTGGCGCAGGAGATTGGGATAGAGTTGGGGAAATCAAGTGTTCGCCAATTTTCAGATGGAGAGATTCAGGTCAACATCGAAGAATCAATCCGTGGGAAACACGTCTTTATCCTACAATCAACTAGTTCGCCTGTAAATGACAATCTGCTTGAAATTTTGATTATGGTGGATGCTTTGAAGCGTGCGAGTGCAGAATCTGTCAATGTTGTCATGCCTTACTATGGGTATGCACGTCAGGATAGAAAGGCGAGAGCGCGTGAGCCAATCACTTCAAAACTTGTCGCAAATATGCTTGAAGTAGCTGGAGTGGATCGTTTATTGACAATCGACTTGCATGCTGCGCAGATTCAAGGATTCTTTGATATTCCTGTGGATCACTTGATGGGTGCTCCTCTGATTGCGGATTATTTTGAGCGTCGTGGTATGGTTGGTTCTGACTATGTGGTTGTCAGCCCAGACCATGGAGGGGTGACTCGTGCCCGTAAGTTGGCAGAATTTTTGAAAACATCTATCGCTATTATTGATAAACGTCGTAGCGTTGATAAGATGAATACTAGTGAAGTCATGAACATCATCGGTAAGGTCGAAGGCAAGACTTGTATCTTGATTGACGATATGATTGATACTGCTGGAACGATTTGTCACGCGGCAGATGCCCTTGCGGAAGCGGGTGCTGTTGAAGTATATGCAAGCTGTACGCACCCAGTTCTTTCTGGTCCTGCCATGGACAATATCCAAAAATCAGCTATTAAGAAATTGGTTGTTTTGGATACAATCTACTTGCCAGAAGAGCGTTTGATCGATAAGATTGAGCAAATTTCAATCGCTCATCTCCTAGGGGATGCTATCGTCCGTATCCATGAAAAACGCCCACTTTCTCCACTTTTCAGTATTGAGAAAAAGATTTAAGTTTTCACTTAGAATAAAACATACTCCTTGTACTGGCCCCCAAAAGTTAGACAATTAATTTATACAAAGGATTTAGTTCTGTATTGTACAGGGCTAAGTCCTTTTAGTTATGTGACTATTAGTCCGTCTCGCTCCGTTAGGTGAGAGACAAAAAAACCACCCGCTATGCGGGTGCGCGTCGAAGGTTATACCAAAAAAACTCCGAACGCGATACAATAAAGGTGTTCAAGCCAATTGTAAAGCGAAAGGAGAAAAATATGGCACAAAAGGTATATAGTTTATCGCACACAAAGTGGCACTGTAAGTATCACATTGTGTTTACCCCTAAGTATAGACGAAAAGTTATCTATAATCAATATCGAAGTAGTTTAGGCGAAATATTTCATCGCTTGTGTAGTTATAAAGGAGTTGAAAT
>NZ_NCVN01000032.1:0-8143 GCF_002096925.1 Streptococcus mitis
CCTGGGTTAACGGCTTTAACCTTATCCTCAATTGCTTTCTTCTCTTCTGGAGTTAAGCTATCTGGATTGGCTACTACTGTCTTAGAGGCTGGTGTTACTACATCGTCGCCTGCATTTGGTTTAGCAGCTGCTTCTGCTGTCTTCGTTAATGCTGATGCTGGAATAACTGCTGTCTTACCTGACGGTGTTGTAACTGTTGCGTTACCCTTATCATCCACTACTACCGTAGCACCTGGGTTAACTTCTTTAACCTTATCCTCAATTGCTTTCTTCTCTTCTGGAGTTAAGCTATCTGGATTGGCTACTACTGTCTTAGAGGCTGGTGTTACTACATCGTCGCCTGCATTTGGTTTAGCAGCTGCTTCTGCTGTCTTCGTTAATGCTGATGCTGGAATAACTGCTGTCTTACCTGACGGTGTTGTAACTGTTGCGTTACCCTTATCATCCACTACTACCGTAGCACCTGGGTTAACGGCTTTAACCTTATCCTCAATTGCTTTCTTCTCTTCTGGAGTAAGGGCTTCTGGATTTGCTACGACTGTTTTATCTGATGGTGTATTGATGTCGTTTCCTGCATTTGGTTTCTTAGTATCTTCAGCAGTACGTACTAATTCATCTACAGGAATCACTTGTGTTTGTCCATCTGGAGTTGATACTTTAGCATTTCCTTTTTCATCTACTGTTACTACAGAATTTGGATTTACTGCTTCTACAGCTGCTTTAATTTTTTCTTTTTCAGCATCTGTTAATTTAGCTGGATCTGCTACAACCACTTTATTCGCTGGTTTAACTACATCATTTCCTGCTTTTGGTTCATTTGCTGTATCAGACGTTTTCACAACTTGTTCAGGAGTGATGGTTTCCTGATGACCATCTGGAGTTGTAACAGTAATATTTCCATCTGCATCTTGAGTAATTTCTTTAGCATCTGGATTTACTTTCTTAACAGCTTCTAAGACCTTAGCTTTTTCATCGTCTGTTAAAGTACTTGGGTCATTTACAAGAACTTTATCAGCCGGAATATTCACTTCACCTACAGCTTTAATAGCCGCTTTATCTGACTCTTCAATTCCATCAACAGCTTCTGCTGTTTTAGCGGCATCTACAGATTTTTTAGCTTGTTCTGCAATCTTATCTACTTGAGCTTTAAGATCTTCTTTTGCTTTAGGAGTTAAATCTGTACGTGAATCAATTGCTGCTTTTTTAGCTGTTGCTTCTTCGTCAATTGCTTTACGAGCATTTGGTTTATCTTCAACTAATGGTAAAGATTTTTCGATTTCAGCTTTTGCTTCGTCTTCTAAAGCTTTAACATCTGCATCTGTTCCTGCTTTGTCGATTTCTGCCTTAGCTTCATCTGCTAGAGCTTTAGCTGCGTCTGCTGCAACTTTCTTCTCATCATCTGTAGCATCTGGAGTACTTTCGATAGTTTTTAGTTGTTCAGCTAATTTAGCATCAATTGCTTTTTTAGCTTCTGGTTTAGTTACTGCTGTTGGATTTACTGCAGTTACTTCGTCAACACCTGTTTTCTTAGCTGCATCTACTGCTGTTTGCGCTGTTTGTGCAGCTTCTGGTGTATCTGCTACATCTGGTTGTTTAGCGATTTCTGCTAATTGTGCATCAGCTTTATCTTTCGCTTCTTTCTTAGCTGTAGCTTTTTCTTCTTCTGTTAAGTCCGTACGTTTGTCGATTTCGGCATTTTTATCTTCTAATGCTTTCGCGATTGCTTGTTTAGCTGGTTTTTTTGCTACTGGAGTTACATTTGCAACTGCTGTTTCACCATCTGTTTTAGCTTGATCTACATCCGCATCTGTTGTTGCTTTATCAATAGCATCTTTAGCTGCATCTGCTTTTGCTTTCGCTGCTTCTTTTGCTGCTGTTTTTTGCTCAGGTGTTAAATCATCACGAGCGTCAATTGCGTTGTTTTTAGCTGTTAATGCATCTTCAATTGCTTTCTTAGCCACATTTTTCTTAACCGCTTCTGGATTTACTGCTTTAACTTCCGCAACACCCGTAGTTTTAGCTGTGTCTACTGCTTGTTGCGCCGCTGTTGCTTTATCTGAAGTATCTGCAATCGCTGGTTGAGCGTTGATGGCATCTGTAGCCTTTTTAGCTAAGTCTTTCGCTTCTTTCTTAGCTGCTGCTTTTTCTTCTGTTGTTAAATCTTTACGATCATCCAGTTCTTTTTCTTTCTTGGCTAATTCATCTGCTACTGCTTTTTTCGCTTCTTCTTTAGCAATTGGGTATACAGACGTTACATCTGCAACACCTTTATCTTCTGCATCGTTAACAAGTTTTTGTGCCGCTGCTGCTGCTTCAGCCGTTTCTGCATTATCAGGTTGGGCATTAACTTTTGTAAGTTCCGCATCCGCTAATTTCTTAGCTTCAGCCTTAGCCGCATCTTTTTCTGCTTGTGTTAAATCTTTACGATCATCGATTTCTTTATTCTTAGCTGTTAATGCATTCGCAATAGCATCCTTAGCATTTTCTTTTGCTACTGGATTAACCTTACCAATTTCTGCAATTCCAGTACCTTTTGCTGTATCTACAGCTGCATCTGTTGTTGCTGCATCGATAGCTTTTGTTGCATCTTCTACTGCTTTATTAACTTTAGCAAGAGCCGCATCTTTTTCTGCTTGTGTTAGATTTTTATCAGCATTAATTGCATCGGCTTTCGCTTTGCGTGCTGCTTCAACATCTGCTTTAGCAGCAGCCTTTTTCGCTACTACTGGATTGTCACCTGCGATTGCTGTAGTTCCAGCATTTTGGGCCTTATCAATAGCATCTTTTGTCGTTACATTAGCATCGTTAATCGCTGCTACTGCTTTTTCTTTATCTGCATTTACTTTGGCGATTGCTGCTGCTTTTTCTTCGTCAGTAGCGTTTGGAGTTTTGTTAATCTCTGCAATCTTATCTTCTGCTGCTTGGTTAACTGCATTAATCGCTGGTTGTTTATCTAAACTTACAAACTCAGATAAAGCTCTCTTATCTGTAGAACCATCTTTATACGTTACAACAAGATTTCCTTGGTCATCTTTTGTTACTGATTGGATTCTAGAATCTTTATCATCTACATTCTTACCTTTTTTATCAGCTAAGTTTGCATCATCATTGTTGTTAGAATACTCAAGTTTTAGTTTTTCTTTAATCTTCGCTAAGTCTGCTTCGGTTACGTTGTCTGGGTCCGCTACTGCAACTTTCTCTGTCGGTGCAGTAATGTCGTACTTAGATGTTTGATTTTTAACTATAAACTGAATATATCCTGGTTTAGATTTTGCATCAGGGTCAATATCTAAAGCGTTAAAGTTACGATCCGCTGGCATTGAACTAAAGTTATCATTGTCATTAGCAGCTACAAAACTTGTCCAACGGTTTGGCGCTGTAAGTGTAGTGACACCTGTCATTTTAATAGTTGCTTCCTGTTTGTTATCAGAAATTGTGCCCGCACCAGTAACAGCACCATTATTTACTACACCCATAGAGAAGCCAAAGGCCAAAGTGTTATTCCAGTGAACATCTCCAGGTCCACGTAAATACAAATCTTTGACTTCAGAATCGTCTGATGCTTTGAATGTCAAATCTGTATTTTCACCTGTATAGACATAGACTTGCTTCTCAGCTAAGTTCGAGTACGGAACTTCTACTGTTGGAGCGGTATTTTTACGTACAAATTCTGATAATTTACGTTTATCAGTAGAATCATCTTTATACGTTACAACAAGATTTCCTTGGTCATCTTTTGTTACTGATTTAATCTTAGAATCTTTGTCTTCTACATTCTTACCTTTTTTATCTGCTAAGTTTGCATCATCATTGTTGTTAGAGTACTCAAGTTTTAGTTTTTCTTTAATCTTCGCTAAGTCTGCTTCAGTTACATTGTCTGGATCTGCTACTGCAACTTTTTCTGTTGGTGCAGTAATATCGTATTTAGCTGTTTGATTTTTAACGATAAACTGAATATATCCTGGTTTAGATTTTGCATCAGGATCAATATCTAAAGCGTTAAAGTTACGATTCGCTGGCATTGAACTAAAGTTATCATTGTCATTAGCTGCAACAAAACTTGTCCAACGGTTTGGTGCTGTAAGTGTAGTGACACCTGTCATTTTAATAGTTGCTTCCTGTTTGTTACCAGAAATTGTGCCCGCACCAGTAACAACACCATTATCAATCTTACCTGTTGTGAACCCAAAACCTTCAGCATTATTCCAATTAACATCACCAGGGCCACGTAAATACATATCTTTTACAGCAGTATCATCATTAGCTGTGAATGTTAAATCCGTATTTTCACCCGTATAAACATAAACTTGTTTCTCTGCTTGGTTCGAATATGGCACTTTTACTGTAGGTAGAGGATTGTTGCGTAAAACACTAGTTAAAGCAACAGAATCTGTTGATCCGTCTTTATAAGTAACAACAATCTGATCTCCTTGCTTAGTTACAGTGTCAATGTAGTTTGAAGCATTTTCTACTAATTTGCCGTTTTTATCAAGTAATCTTGCATCGTCTGCTGTATTATAAGTAATTTTTATATTATTTTTAATTTTCTCAAAATCAGCTTGAGATAGATTGTTTACATCAGCAACAGCAATCTTACCAGCTTCATTTGTTTGTGCTTGAATATCATATTTTTGAGTTTGTTCACGAACCCATAACTTAAAGTAGCCTTCTGGTAGTGGATTCGCATTTTCCTGATTTCCACTAGGCTCTGAGAATACTGCCCCATCTAAATCTTCAGCGACTAGATAACGTGTCACTAACTTACCTGTATAAGTTGGTCGATTTGGCACTGATACTGTCCCTGTAATCGTTACCTTGGCTGGATTATCTTGTGTCGCTACAATTCCTTCAGTTTCATTTCTCTGAGATGAGAACGTTAGTCCATACTGATTGTTTATTTTTGAACCAGCAGCACCTAGGGCATCAATACCCCTTGATCCTTCTCCTATACGAATATCCTTAATTTTCCCAGAGTCATCTGTTACTGATAATTCAATATTGGTTTCTTCACCTTTATAAACATAAATATCTTTTGTAGCTGCATTAGAAAATGGAATATTCCCAACTGGTTTGTTATTCGTAACAGCTTCTGTACGGAAAGCATTATCTACGTCTAACTCTTTCCCATTACGTAAATCATTAGAACCTGTATTTTCAATTGAGTTAGAATCAGATTTTTTCTCTGTATTCTCTGCTTTTTTACCGACAGTTTCTTTACCATTTGTCGTATCTACTGCTGGTTTTTCTTGTTTCTCTACAGGTTTATTGTGCAATTTTGCGTTTACTACAGTGACAAGTTTATTATAAGCTGCTTTTAGTTCATCTTGGCTGGTTGCAGAAGCAAGCACAGATTTAGCAGAAGCAAGCTCAGAATTTAAAAGAGCGATGCTCTCCTCAGTCTTATTAGCGTATTTACCCGCTGAAATTTTCTCTTCAATTTCAGCAATATAGCTTTTCAATTGAGTCTTATCCAAAACAACTTCTTTAGTTGGAACATCAGCTGTTTTTGGTTCTTGGATTTCATCGGCTTGAACAGACACCGCTCCATTACCCAAAAACATGAAAAGTGCAGCAACTGCTACGCTAGCTGCTCCAAAACTGTATTTACGAATTGAGTAACGCGTGACTTTTTCACGGCGTAAACGTTCAGAACGACTCATAGATGGTTTATTTCCCATTATCTTCTCCTCAAAAATTTATTTAGTTTAGTATCCACACAAAATACTAGCTGTTACTAAGAACAGCTTGCAATTCTAATATGATTACTTATACATATCATTTTACTCTATTTTTTATTTATATTCAACTGATTAGAATCAAATTTTTACAAAAAAAAAAAAAGTGTTTTGCGAAAGTAGACAATTTTCTGACATCGGCACAATGTATTTTTATACATTTCATTGCAAGTTATTTGATAGATGGATCCATCATTGGAATTAACCTATTTGTTGTAAAAAATAATACTATTAATCACAGCAAAACTCCCCGTTTGAAAGTTGCTTATAAAAATATGTTTATTTAAATTTAGACATATTCATTTTAGTATTGATTACACTACTAAATTCAGCTAACTAAAAAACTATCTATTTTCATATCTGCTAATTTCCCTGTCATTCTGACAGATAATGGTGGAGAGTTTGCCAGGGTTGATGATATCGAAATGGATGTGCGAGGAGAGAGTAAACTATTCTTTTGTGACCCTAATCGCTCTGACCAGAAAGGGAGAATTGAGAAAAATCACACGCTGATTCGCGACATTCTGCCTAAAGGAACTTCTTTTGACAATTTAACTCAAGAGGACATCAATCTCGTCTGTTCGCATGTCAACAGCGTCAAACGTGCTGCTTTGAATGGAAAGTCAGCCTATGAGCTCTTTACATTTACCTATGGAGAAGAGATTCCTAAACTTCTCGGCATTTCTAAAATACCTGCAGAAGACGTCTGTCAGTCGTCTACATTACTCCAACATAAGTTCTAAAAATTAACCTTCAACCCCATTCAAACGTCTCACACTAACTTCCACCATAGCGGAACTTAGTTTGGGAATTTAGCGGTAAAAATTTTCGAGGGTATAAACAATCGGCTAGAAATCTAGCGAATTGGTACTATAATGACAAGGAGGATAGCTACACACATCCTTACGGCTGGTATTATCGTTTTCACCATATCAAACATCAGAAAACACAGACGGACTTTCAACAGGAAATCAAGGTTTACTACGCTGATGAACCTGAATCAGCCCCTCAAAAGGGACTGTATATGAACGAACGCTATCAAAACTTGAAAGCTAAAGAATGTCAGGCGCTTTTATCTCCCGAAGGAAGACAGATTTTCGCTCAACACAAGATTGATGTGGAACCTGTCTGTGGGCAGATAAAGGCTTGTTTGGGTTACAAGAGATGTAATCTGAGAGGGAAGCGTCAAGTGATAATTGACATGGCATTGGTACTTATGGCCAATAACCTCCTAAAATACAATAAGAGAACGACTCAAAATTAAAAAGCTAGAGTTCCACAATTGGAAATCTCTAGCTTTTTTGTGGCTGAGAATTATTTTGTCTCAGACTCTTTTTGAAATATTTTTTTCATTATTTTAGGCAGACAACTGCTGATTTCCGTCGGCAAGACCACATAATGTTCTTGAGCTAGTTCTTGGGCTATGGCTGAATGAAGATGGGTCGCTACGATTACACGTTCATAGAGACTGGCTTGTTTAAACTGGCCTGCAAATCCTGCAATCATACCAGCCAGAGTATCCCCCATTCCCCCAGTCGCCTGATAGGGACCACCAACCTGTAACTGGTAATAATCAAACTGGCCAGCTTGCCAAATACGAGTAGCCGGACCCTTCTCCACCAAAATTGTTCCTTGAGGAAAGGAAGTCAGGGCACTAGATATTGTATCTTCGTTTTGCTTTTTAATCGTAATTCCAGACAGCTTTTCCCATTCTTTTTGGTGGGGAGTTAGGATAAGCTGGTTAGACGGAAATGACAAACTTATCCTAGCAAGAATGGTTAAGGCTCCTCCGTCTACAATCAAAATCTGATTCTTTTTTAAGCTAGCAAAGACCTGTTTTACTAGATTTTCTCCAAAAGTATCGTCTCGTAAACCAGGTCCCAGTAAGACAACTTCTGCCTTCTCCAATTGCTCTTTTAACAATTGCTGGTCTTGAAGAGCAAAGGCCATAGCCTCAGGTAAATGACTGTGCAAAGCTGGTATATTTTCCCTATCCGTTCCAACAGTCACCAATCCTGCACCGCTTTTTACAGCTGCTAAAGCAGCCATAATGATGGCACCACCATAAGGATAAGTCCCACCAAGCAACAGCAGACGGCCATAGTCTCCTTTATGACTGGTACTAGAACGTTCAATAATGACTTTTTCTAATAATGCTTGCTCAATCACTTTCATTGTTTTTTCCTCTCTATTCATTATACTATAAAGTCTATCCACCTTGCATCTTGAACATAAATCTCTTCGTTTATATAGAAAAAGAGGGGGACAAAGACCCTCTACGAAACATCTCATTTTTCTAAAAATAAATCAGTTTCTTTTTTACTTTTTGCTACAAAGATAGCGGATAGGGCTAGGCTAACACTTGCCAAGAAAATAGCTGTTTCTGACTGTTTCTCACCAGTTTCTGG
>NZ_NCVN01000031.1:0-7946 GCF_002096925.1 Streptococcus mitis
TTCCACCATAAAAATCCGTTTTAGACTAATTTCCACTTTGGCTAGCCAAGTGGAAGTTACTTTGAGAAGTTACCTCTTTTTCCATGAAAAGGGGATTAGAGCAAAAGATGGAAAGAAATGATAAAATATGCTATAATGAAATAATGTAAAAAAGGAGTATTTATGGACATTTCAGAAATTCGTCAGAAAATTGACGCAAATCGTGAAAAATTAGCTTCTTTCAGGGGGTCTCTTTGACCTCGAAGGTTTAGAGGAAGAGATTGCCATCTTGGAAAACAAGATGACAGAACCTGATTTTTGGAACGATAATATCGCGGCCCAAAAAACGTCGCAAGAATTAAATGAATTAAAAAACACCTATAACACCTTTCACAAAATGGAAGAGTTGCAGGATGAAGTTGAAATTTTATTAGACTTTTTAGCTGAAGATGAGTCGGTACATGAAGAATTGGTTGAACAGTTGTCAGAACTTGATAAGATGATGACCAGTTACGAGATGACCTTGCTCTTGTCAGAACCTTATGACCATAATAATGCCATCTTGGAAATCCATCCAGGATCCGGTGGTACTGAGGCTCAGGACTGGGGTGATATGTTGCTTCGTATGTACACTCGCTATGGAAATGCTAAAGGCTTTAAAGTGGAAGTATTGGATTACCAAGCAGGAGATGAAGCTGGTATCAAGTCAGTAACCTTATCATTTGAAGGACCTAATGCCTATGGTCTTCTCAAGTCAGAAATGGGGGTACACCGTTTGGTGCGAATTTCACCATTTGACTCTGCTAAACGTCGCCATACCTCTTTCACATCTGTAGAAGTGATGCCAGAGTTGGATGATACCATTGAAGTGGAAATCCGTGAAGATGATATCAAGATGGACACCTTCCGTTCAGGTGGTGCTGGTGGACAAAACGTCAATAAGGTTTCAACAGGTGTACGTTTAACACACATTCCAACTGGGACTGTTGTCCAGTCAACGGTCGATCGTACCCAGTATGGAAATAGAGATCGTGCCATGAAGATGTTGCAGGCTAAGCTCTATCAAATGGAGCAAGAAAAGAAAGCAGCGGAAGTTGATTCCCTCAAGGGTGAGAAAAAGGAAATCACATGGGGAAGCCAAATCCGTTCATATGTTTTTACGCCATATACTATGGTAAAAGATCACCGAACTAGCTTTGAAGTTGCACAAGTAGATAAGGTTATGGATGGAGACCTAGATGGTTTTATTGATGCCTATCTCAAGTGGAGAATCAGCTAAGATAGAAAGGAGCTCATATGTCAATCATTGAAATGAGAGATGTTGTCAAAAAGTATGATAACGGAACGACAGCTTTGCGAGGTGTCTCAGTCACTGTTGAACCCGGGGAATTTGCCTATATCGTAGGTCCGTCAGGAGCTGGGAAATCAACCTTTATTCGTTCTTTGTACCGAGAAGTAAAAATCGAAAAAGGAAGCTTATCTGTTGCTGGTTTTAATCTGGTTAAAATTAAAAAGAAAGATGTTCCTCTCCTACGTCGTAGTGTTGGGGTTGTCTTCCAAGATTATAAACTGTTACCAAAGAAAACCGTTTATGAAAATATTGCTTATGCAATGGAGGTAATTGGAGAAAGTCGCCGTAATATCAAAAAACGTGTTATGGAAGTCTTAGACTTGGTTGGATTGAAGCATAAGGTTCGTTCTTTCCCAAATGAACTTTCAGGGGGAGAACAGCAACGGATTGCAATTGCACGTGCCATTGTAAACAATCCAAAAGTATTGATTGCGGACGAACCAACAGGAAACTTGGACCCAGATAATTCATGGGAAATTATGAACTTGCTGGAACGCATCAATCTCCAAGGTACAACTGTCTTGATGGCTACCCACAACAGTCAGATTGTAAATACCTTGCGCCACCGTGTCATTGCCATTGAAAATGGCCGTGTCGTTCGTGACGAAGCTAAAGGAGAATATGGATACGATGATTAGTAGATTTTTTCGTCATTTATTTGAATCGTTAAAAAGTTTGAAACGAAATGGCTGGATGACAGTAGCTGCTGTTAGTTCAGTTATGATTACTTTGACCTTGGTTGCAATATTTGCATCTGTTATCTTTAATACGGCTAAACTAGCTACAGATATTGAAAATAACGTCCGAGTAATGGTATACATTCGTAAGGATGTAGCTGATAATAGTGAGACTATTGAAAAAGAAGGCCAAACTGTTACAAATAACGACTACCATAAGGTATACGATGCTTTGAAAGGTATGTCAACTGTTAAAAGTGTTACCTTCTCAAGCAAAGAAGAACAATATGAAAAGTTGACAGAAACAATGGGGGACAACTGGAAAATCTTTGAAGGTGATGCAAACCCACTTTATGATGCCTATATAGTAGATACCAATACACCAAGTGATGTAAAGACAGTAGCAGAAGAGGCTAAAAAAATCGAAGGTGTGTCAGAAGTTCAAGATGGTGGTGCCAATACAGAACGCTTGTTTAAGTTAGCCTCATTTATTCGTGTCTGGGGACTAGTTATCGCTGGATTATTGATTTTCATTGCGGTGTTCTTGATTTCTAATACTATACGTATCACCATCATTTCACGAAGCCGTGAAATTCAAATCATGCGTTTAGTAGGTGCTAAGAATGGCTATATCCGCGGACCTTTCTTGCTTGAAGGTGCCTTTATTGGTTTACTTGGAGCAACACTTCCATCAGTTCTGGTATTTATTGTCTATAAAATGGTTTACCAATCGGTTAATAAGTCATTGGTTGGTCAGAACCTTTCAATGATATCACCAGAAGTATTCAGTCCACTGATGATTGCCTTATTATTTGTGATTGGAATTTTTATCGGTTCAATCGGATCAGGAATTTCTATGCGCCGATTCCTGAAAATCTAAAATAAAATAGAAGTATATTTGAGGAGGTTTTAATATCTCCTTTTTTACTACAAAAATTTTAGAAAAAAGTCTAATTTTTTTTATAAAAGCCTTTACAAAAAAAATTAAAGTGGTATAATTGAATTATAGAAAGTGCAAACGTTTTCGTAAAACGTTTGCCTAAATAAAAATAAAGGAGATTTGAATGATGAAAGATACATTCAAAAATGTCTTGTCTTTCGAGTTTTGGCAAAAATTCGGTAAGGCTTTGATGGTGGTTATCGCGGTTATGCCGGCTGCTGGTTTGATGATTTCAATCGGTAAGTCTATCGTAATGATTAACCCAACTTTTGCACCACTTGTAGTTACAGGTGGAATTCTTGAGCAAATTGGTTGGGGGGTTATCGGTAACCTTCACATTTTGTTTGCCCTAGCAATTGGAGGAAGCTGGGCTAAAGAACGTGCTGGTGGTGCTTTCGCCGCTGGTCTTGCCTTCATCTTGATTAACCGTATCACTGGTACAATCTTTGGTGTATCAGGAGATATGTTGAAAAATCCAGATGCTATGGTCACAACTCTCTTTGGTGGTTCAATCAAAGTTGCTGATTACTTCATTAGTGTTCTTGAAGCTCCAGCATTGAACATGGGTGTGTTTGTAGGGATTATCTCAGGTTTTGTAGGGGCAACTGCTTACAATAAATACTACAACTTCCGTAAACTTCCTGATGCACTTTCATTCTTCAACGGGAAACGTTTCGTACCATTTGTAGTTATTCTTCGTTCAGCAATCGCTGCAATTCTACTTGCTGCCTTCTGGCCAGTAGTTCAAACAGGTATCAATAGCTTTGGTATCTGGATTGCTAACTCACAAGAAACTGCTCCAATCCTTGCACCATTCTTGTATGGTACTTTGGAACGTTTGCTCTTGCCATTTGGTCTTCACCATATGTTGACTATCCCAATGAACTACACAGCTCTTGGTGGTACTTATGACATTTTAACTGGTGCAGCTAAAGGTACTCAAGTATTTGGTCAAGACCCACTATGGCTTGCATGGGTAACAGACCTTGTTAACCTTAAAGGTACAGATGCAAGTCACTACCAACAATTGTTAGATACTGTTCACCCAGCTCGTTTCAAAGTTGGACAAATGATCGGTTCATTCGGTATCTTGATGGGTGTGATCGTTGCTATCTACCGTAATGTCGATGCTGATAAGAAACATCAATATAAAGGTATGATGATTGCGACAGCTCTTGCAACATTCTTGACAGGGGTTACTGAACCAATCGAATACATGTTCATGTTTGTAGCAACACCTATGTATCTTGTTTACTCACTTGTTCAAGGTGCTGCCTTCGCTATGGCTGACGTAGTAAACCTACGTGTCCACTCATTCGGTTCAATTGAATTCTTGACTCGTACACCACTAGCAATTAATGCTGGTATTGGTATGGATATCGTTAACTTTATCTGGGTAACTGTTCTCTTTGCTGTAATCATGTACTTTATCGCAAACTTCATGATTCAAAAATTCAACTACGCAACTCCAGGGCGTAACGGAAACTACGAAACTGCTGAAGGTTCAGAAGAATCTAGCAGCGAAGTGAAAGTTGCAGCAGGCTCTCAAGCTGTAAACATTATCAACCTTCTTGGTGGACGTGCAAACATCGTTGATGTTGACGCATGTATGACTCGTCTTCGTGTAACTGTTAAAGATGCAGATAAAGTAGGAAATGCAGAACAATGGAAAGCAGAAGGAGCTATGGGTCTTGTCATGAAAGGACAAGGAGTTCAAGCTATCTACGGTCCAAAAGCAGACGTATTGAAATCTGATATCCAAGATATCCTTGATTCAGGTGAAATCATTCCTGAAACTCTTCCAAGTCAAATGACAGAAGCGCAACAAAACACTGTTCACTTCAAAGGTCTTACTGAGGAAGTTTACTCAGTAGTAGACGGTCAAGTTGTTGCCTTGGAACAAGTTAAAGATCCAGTATTTGCTCAAAAAATGATGGGCGACGGATTTGCAGTAGAACCTGCAAATGGAAACATTGTATCTCCAGTTTCAGGTACTGTATCAAGTATCTTCCCTACAAAACATGCTCTTGGTCTTGTGACTGAAGCAGGCCTTGAAGTACTTGTTCACATTGGTTTGGACACAGTAAGTCTTGAAGGTAAACCATTTACAGTTCATGTTGCTGAAGGACAAAAAGTTGCAGCAGGAGATCTCCTTGTCACAGCTGACTTGGATGCTATCCGTGCAGCAGGACGTGAAACTTCAACAGTAGTTGTCTTCACAAATGGTGATGCAATTAAATCAGTTAAATTAGAAAAAACAGGTTCTCTTGCAGCTAAAACAGCAGTTGCTAAAGTAGAATTGTAATATACTTGAGGTTGGAAGCTGTATTCCAACCTCTTATTTTGGGAGAAAAGAATGAAATTTTTAACACTCAATACTCATAGTTGGATGGAAAAAGAAGCTGAGGAAAAATTCCAGATTTTGCTTGAGGATATCCTTGAAAAAGACTATGATTTGATTTGTTTCCAAGAAATCAATCAGGAGATCACATCTCCAGAGGTAGAGGTCAATGATCTTTATCAAGCTTTGCCAGCAGCTGAGCCTATTCACCAAGATCACTATGTTAGACTCTTGGTTGAAAAGTTATCTGAGCAAGGGAAAAATTACTACTGGACTTGGGCCTATAACCATATCGGTTATGATCGCTACCATGAAGGTGTAGCTATCTTGTCTAAAACACCTATTGAAGCAAGAGAAATTTTGGTTTCAGATGTGGATGATCCAACAGACTATCATACTCGTCGTGTTGCCTTGGCTGAAACTGTAGTTGATGGTAAGGAGCTTGCAGTTGCCAGTGTCCACCTTTCTTGGTGGGATAAAGGTTTCCAAGAAGAATGGGCACGATTTGAAGCTGTCTTGAAAGAATTGAACAAGCCGCTTTTGCTAGCTGGAGATTTCAACAATCCAGCTGGTCAGGAAGGTTACCAAGCTATTTTAGCTAGTCCATTAGGCTTACAAGACGCATTTGAAGTTGCTCAAGATAAAAGTGGTAGCTATACTGTTCCACCAGAAATTGATGGATGGAAGGGGAACACTGAACCCCTTCGAATCGACTATGTTTTTACTACCAAGGAGTTAGCGGTGGAAAATTTACATGTCGTATTTGATGGTAACAAGAGTCCACAAGTGAGTGATCACTATGGCTTGAATGCTATTTTAAACTGGAAATAATGACTGAAAAGAGGTTGGGATTCACAAATTCCAGCCTTTTTTACTAGAGAAGCTACTAGAAATAGCCTAAATAAGTGAGACTACTGAAATGGAATAAAATATGGTATAATTGATAGGATAGATAGAATCGAGGATATTATGTCATTTACGAAATTTCAATTTAAAAAATATATTAGTGAAGCCTTGGAGGAGTTGAAATTTACAACTCCAACAGAGGTGCAAGACAAGTTGATTCCTATTGTTTTGACAGGTCGTGACCTAGTCGGTGAATCAAAAACAGGTTCGGGTAAGACTCACACTTTCCTATTGCCGATTTTCCAGCAATTAGATGAAGCCGACGATAGTGTTCAAGCAGTCATTACTGCACCGAGCCGTGAATTAGCTACTCAAATTTACCAAGCAGCCCGTCAGATTGCAGCCCACTCAGATGTCGAAGTTCGTGTGGTTAATTATGTGGGTGGTACGGATAAGGCTCGCCAGATTGACAAATTGGCAAGTAACCAGCCTCATATTGTTATCGGAACGCCTGGCCGTATTTATGACTTAGTTAAGTCTGGTGACCTAGCTATTCACAAGGCTAAGACCTTTGTGGTCGATGAGGCAGATATGACCTTGGATATGGGATTCTTGGAAACTGTTGATAAGATTGCTGGAAGCCTTCCAAAAGACTTGCAATTCATGGTCTTCTCAGCGACTATCCCACAAAAACTGCAACCATTCTTGAAAAAATACTTGTCAAATCCTGTTATGGAGAAAATCAAGACCAAAACGGTCATTTCTGATACCATTGATAATTGGTTGATTTCTACAAAGGGACGTGACAAGAATGCTCAAATTTACCAGTTAACTCAGTTGATGCAACCGTATTTGGCAATGATTTTTGTTAACACTAAAATGCGTGCTGATGAATTGCATTCATATCTGACTGCTCAAGGCTTGAAGGTAGCGAAGATTCATGGAGATATTGCCCCTCGTGAACGCAAGCGTATCATGAACCAGGTGAAAAATCTGGATTTTGAGTACATTGTCGCAACAGACTTGGCAGCGCGTGGGATTGACATTGAAGGTGTCAGCCATGTCATCAATGATGCCATTCCGCAAGATTTATCTTTCTTTGTTCACCGTGTTGGTCGTACTGGAAGAAATGGCCTACCAGGTACAGCTATTACCCTTTACCAACCCAGTGATGACTCGGATATCCGTGAGTTGGAGAAATTGGGAATCAAGTTTACTCCTAAAATGGTCAAAGACGGGGAATTTCAAGATACTTATGACCGTGATCGTCGTGCCAACCGTGAGAAAAAACAAGATAAACTTGATATCGAAATGATTGGTTTGGTTAAAAAGAAAAAGAAAAAAGTCAAACCAGGTTATAAGAAGAAAATTCAATGGGCGGTTGATGAAAAACGCCGCAAGACCAAGCGCGCTGAAAATCGCGCACGTGGTCGTGCAGAGCGTAAAGCAAAACGCCAAACATTTTAATAGAAAAAGTTGGAGCTCAGTACTCCAACTTTTTTTATTATGTGACTATTAGTCCGTCTCGCTCCGTTAGGTGAGAGACAAAAAAACCACCCGCTATGCGGGTGCGCGTCGAAGGTTATACCAAAAAAACTCCGAACGCGATACAATAAAGGTGTTCAAGCCAATTGTAAAGCGAAAGGAGAAAAATATGGCACAAAAGGCTCATAGTTTATCGCACACAAAGTGGCACTGTAAGTATCACATTGTGTTCACCCCTAAGTATAGACGAAAAGTTATCTATAATCAATATCGAAGTAGTTTAGGCGAAATATTTCATCGCTTGTGTAGCTATAAAGGAGTTGAAAT
>NZ_NCVN01000034.1:0-7908 GCF_002096925.1 Streptococcus mitis
ACACTAACTTCCACCATAGCGGAACTTAATCTGAAACGCTTTCAGATGAGGAGATTTTGTGCGCTCTTTTTTTCGATTCATTTCGGTTACAAAAGCGATGAAATCAAGCATTAGTAAAACCAGTAGAACTTACCCTGACACGGATTTCCACTGGTTTTTACAATTTTTTTAAGACTAACTTCCACTTCTACTAGCGGTGGAACTTAGTTTGGGAATTTAGCTCATGAAAAAAGAAGCCTTTCGGCTTCCCTTCTTACAAGACTTTTGCTGAAGTACGAGTAATTTCTTCTACTTGAATATTCTCTGATTCAAATTTTTCTTTCAAGGCTGGTAAATCAATTGAGCCATCGATTTGAACTTCGATAATGACCTTACCATCCTTACGCGGAATATTGACTGTATGCGAGATATTCAAATTTTCTTCTGCAATCAAAGAAACAATCTTTCCGAGGACACCGACTTCATCTTCCGTAACAAAGCGCACACGAATTCCTTCTTCACCATAACCAGCAATTTCAAGAAAGGCTTGGAAAACGTCACGGTCCGTAATAACTCCGTATACTTGATGATTATCTACGACAGGAAGAATACCAATCTTATTTTTCAACATCAGATAAGTTGCATCCTCTAGACTCGCATAGCCTGAAACAGTGACAACATCGCGAATCATGACATCTTTTACTTTTGTCTTATTTAGAAGATAATTCATCTCATAGATAGAAAGACTTGTTGCCTTGGATGGACTAGCTTGGGCAATGGTTCCCTCAGTCACCAAACCAACCAATTGATCATTTTCGATAACAGGCAAGCGGTGCAACCCTTGCTCTCTCATCAAATCTGCTGCATGAGATACTGTTGTATCTGGACTAATATAAACTACCTTGCGGGTCATAAAATCTTTAACTGCCATGAGACTTCTCCTTTTCTATTCTTATCCCTATTATACAATCTTTTTGCAAATCTATCAAACGCTTACATTTCTTTTTCAAAATTCAGAAAAGTATGAATAAGTTAGCAAAAAGAGCTCTAAAATCGAGCTCCCTGAATGAAGGGTAGACACACTTCATTCTGTTCCGTTTCAATGATTAGAAGCTAACCTTCCAGTGCAGATGAGAATTGCTTTGCAATCTCTATATGCCGACTAAAAAGGTCCCCCGGACTATTAATGATGATTACTTCGTAATCTTCATTTGCAACCTAAACTAGTCTCCCAGACTAGTTTAGCCACCCAGATATGCTTTTCTGACTTCTTCTGATGAAGCAAGTTCTTTTCCTGTTCCTGATAGGACGATTTTTCCTGTTTCCAGTACATAGCCTCGGTCAGAGATAGCGAGTGCTTTATTAGCATTTTGTTCAATCAAGAGGACGGTTGTTCCTTGCTTCTGGATATCTTGAATGATATCAAAAATCTCTTGGATAAAGATTGGGGCAAGTCCCATTGATGGTTCATCTAAAAGAAGAAGTTTTGGTGTTGACATAAGAGCGCGTCCCATGGCAAGCATTTGTTGTTCTCCTCCTGAAAGAGTGGCTGCGTCCTGGTTCTTGCGTTCTTCAAGACGTGGGAAGCGTGAAAAGACCTTCTTCAAGTTAGCTTGATTTTCTTCACGATTTTTCTTTAAGAAAGCTCCCATTTCAAGATTTTCTATAACAGTCAAGCCAGGAAAGACGTGGCGTCCTTCTTCGGCATTTTGAAATCGGAAATATTTTATGGCTATGAGAAGACGTTTACGTCTCTTAAGCAATTAGAACAAGCTATTGTAGACTACATTGATTACTACAATAATAAACGAATTAAGGTAAAACTAAAAGGACTTAGTCCTGTGCAATACAGAACTAAATCCTTTCAATAATTATTTTTCCAACTTTTTGGGGTAGTACACAACGTTCTCTCTTAAACTTAAATCGTAACGGAATCTTTATCCTTGAGCATATAGCGTTTTAAACGAGTTAAGCTAACTAACCAGTACAATAGACCTCCAAAAATTGCAGTAAAGCCACTACCAGTTGTGAGCAGGAACATAGGACTCTGGATATGCTTTGTTATGGGATTGTAAACAAATAATACCGTGACTAACAAGGAAATGATTACACAAGATAATCCTACTATATTGAAGCCATTTGTAAACTCATAAGCATCATGTCCTTCAAGGAAATAGGCTGAACGCAAATCGAGTTTTCGTTTTCTTAAGATAAAGTAGTCAACAACGATCATTCCGATGATGGGACCTTGAATATAGGCAGCCAGCGAGATGAAGGAACCGAAGTATTCATCCACTCCTCCCCAGATGGTGAGTAGGCTCACATAAATCATGGCAATCCAAACCATTAGTTTATAGCTTACTTTGGGCACCCCACTTTTTACAATCATACAGTTCACGTACGATCCTGTACCCTGGGTTCCAATATTAGCAAAAGCTACTAGTAGTAAACTTAAAAGCGCAAAGGCAGGAGTACTCAACGTTGAAAGCATCGTTGTTGGATCACTTTCATAAACACCTGTTTTGACAAACATGGCTAAAGCCATAACTCCACCTGTCGCAGCAAAGAATGGCGCAACAACCCCGTATGATAAGGCTGTAGCCCAATAGCCACTACGTTCTGATTTTGCCAAACGTGGTAAGACAAAGGCTTGTGTAGACCAAGAAAAGGCTACGGCCACATTTCCTTCCCCTGACATCATAAAACGTTCAATCGGTGTCAAATTTTCTTGAATGGCAGGTTGGACATTCATAATATCACTAATTGGAACCGCAACAAAACAAATTCCAACGATGATTAGCCCAACAAATAACAAGGCTACCACTAGAAAGCGATTAGTACCTTTAATCACCTCTGGACCCCCAAGAGCAATCAGCGTTCCAAGGAGAACACAGAGAGTGCCTAGAATCGGTGCCCATACTCCCTTATCTAAACCAAGTCCAAAATTATTTCCCAAATGAATCATGGAGCTGGCAAAAAGATTGGCGGTAACGGCGTACCAACCAAAATTTGCCAAACTAATCACAGTTGATAGAACAGCTACCCCTTTTCTACCTAGAACAGCTCTCAACCAAATCCATAAATCAATTCCATATTTAACTGCAAACAAAATTGGGAGACATTCGATAAAAACCCAGATAATGTTGAAACTAAAAATATTAATCAACATTTGATTAAAGGTCAAATATTGAGCCACATAGGCTCCTTGGGTATAACACCAAGTTGCAATGGCAAAACCACTTGTCGATAAGAAGAGATCCCAGAAAGAATACTGACGTTCCTTTTTGGTCATGGGAACAATTCCCGTTATGGTCTCCTGTTGAATAAAGTCATTCATCTTGGACATTTTATTGAATACCTCCTGTTATGGCTAGGATAATCAGAATATGATTGACTAGAATCATATCAATTACTTATGTAAAATAAACTTTTATGAAAGGGGAGATAAATATACATAGATTAAGGTTTTCATTTTTTAGTTTCACCTACAACTAATTGCTCAAGTTCAATACCAATTCTCATTTTGTTAGTCCTCCGACTAAAAATTAATTTTAGTTGACCATATTGCCCACTATAGTGATACCAAATATAGAAAAACTTCCCTACCCTAATAGATTTACAGACGCTCTCCTGAAATAATCCTCACAAAAGAGTAATAGTATGACGTTCCAAACACCTGAGCTAGATAGCTGTATTTCGTTTTCATGTTTGGAATTTCTTCTACAGAAATTTCAAGTACCTGCTCAGCCTATTCTACCGTATCAATAAAGATTTTCTAAAGCCTCCAGCAGGGGGCATACTCAAGTATTTCTAATCAATCCTCTATCCTTAAATCGTAACGGAATCTCTATCCTTGATCATATAGCGTTTTAAAGGAGTTAAGCTAGCTAGCCAGTACAATAAACCACCAAAGATCGCAGTAAAGCCACTACCAGTTGTGATTAAAAAGATTGAACTTTGAATTTGTGCAGTTACAGGGTTATAAACAAATAGTACCGCAACTAGCAAGGAAATGATTACACAAGATAATCCTACAAGATTAAAGCCATTTGTAAACTCATAAGCTTTATGTCCCTCAAGGAAATAGGCTGAACGCAAATCGAGTTTTCGTTTTCTCAAGATAAAGTAGTCAACAACGATCATTCCGATAATGGGACCTTGAATATAAGCGGCTAGTGAGATGAAGGAACCGAAGTACTCTTCCACTCCTCCCCAAATTGTAAGTAGGCTCACGTATACCATGGCAATCCAAACCATTAGTTTATAGCTTACTTTGGGCATCCCACTTTTTACAATCATACAGTTCACGTATGATCCTGTCCCTTGGGTTCCAATATTGGCAAAGGCTACTAGTAGTAAACTTAAAAGCGCAAAGGCTGGGGTGCTTAGAGTTGATAGCATGGTTGTTGGATCACTTTCATAAACACCTGTTTTGACAAACATGGCTAGAGCCATAACTCCACCTGTCGCAACGAAGAATGGAGCCACAACTCCGTATGATAAGGCTGTAGCCCAATAACCACTGCGTTCTGATTTTGCTAAACGTGGTAAAACCAATGCCTGTGTAGACCAAGAGAAAGCAAAGGCAACATTTCCTTCCCCAGAGAGCATAAAACGTTCTAATGGCGTCAAATCTCCTTGGGTGGCTGGTTGAATATTCATAATATCAGTTATGGGAACGGCGACAAAGCAGATTCCAACGATAATCAGACCGACAATCAATAAGGCAATAACTAAGAAACGATTGGTCCATTTAATCACTTCTGGACCTCCAAGAGCTATGAGAGTACCGAGAAGAACACAGAGGGTACCGAGAATAGGTGCCCATACTCCCTTTTCTAAACCAAGACCAAAATTGTTTGCCAAATGGATCATAGAACTGGCAAAAAGATTAGCTGCAACAGCATACCATCCAAAGTTAGCCAAACTAATAATGGTTGATAACAGGGCTACACCTCTTTTTCCTAGAACAGCTCTCAACCAAATCCATAAATCAATTCCATATTTAACGGCAAACAAAATAGGAAGACATTCAATAAAGACCCAGATAATGTTAAAGCTGAAAATATTAATCAACATTTGATTAAAGGTCAAATATTGAGCTACATAAGCCCCTTGGGTATAACACCAAGTTGCGATGGCAAAACCACTTGTTGACAGGAAGAGATCCCAGAAAGAATACTGACGATCCTTGTTGGTCATGGGAACAATTCCCGTTATCGTCTCCTGTTGAATAAAGTCATTCATCTTGGACATTTTATTGAATACCTCCTGTCATGGCTAGGATAATCAGAATAAGGTTAATTAGAACTAAGACGATGACTATAGTAAAATCACTTTTTAGAAATGGCTGGGCAAACACATAGTTTGGTGATTCCATTTCTTCTAGCCTTCTTTTCGTTTCATTTGCTATTAATTCTTCAATTTCTGATGTCGGTTTCATCTCAATTCTCCTCTAAGTATAAATCTAATGCAAGTTTTCCATACTGTTTGGTATAACGATACCAAATGTAGAGAAATTCACCTACTGGTTTTCCAACGCTTTCTTGGAACAGGGCCCACAAAAACCAATAATATGAAGTCACTGATACATAGGCAAAATAGTGACGTTTGGTGTTCTTATCTGGAACTTCTTGTAGATAGATTTCAAGTACCTTTTCAGCTTCTTCCACTGTATAATTTGAACACCCGATAAAGGTTCCTAAATCTCCTGCTGGATCTCCCATACCAGAATATTCCCAATCAATCAGGCTCATTTCGCCAGCTTCATTCAACAAGAAATTCGGGCTATAAGAATCTCCGTGGCAGAGAACCTTTTTCGCTTGATCTTCTTGTAAAAGCTTCTCGAGAACTGAGACATTCTTATCCAACTCTTCAAGCCCATCAAATTCAAAACGATTGCTAGCCTTTAATTTTTGTCTAAAATCATCAATACCCTCAAATTGATCAAAGGAATGATCCGTTTTTTCTCCAGATTGGTGCAAGCGTCTCAAGAGCTCCATTGCTTTTGCTACATCATCCCAATTATCATAATCTAGTTGCTTGGCATTGGGAATAAATTCTGAAATTTTCCATCCCTCATCCTTGTTCATAGCGACAAAAGTACGATCAATCTTTAATTTTGCAGCAATTTCCATGGAAGCCGCTTCGCTAGTTCGATCAATGTAATTCTCCGTTCCCCTACCAGGATGACGATAGACATATCTCTTCCCTAGGCAGTCAAATGAAAACGAAGTATTGGTTAGACCATCTTTTAGAGGTTTGATATTGACAATATCTGAAGCCACACATCCCAATGTCTTACAGATATTATCAATGATTTCCGAATTCGTATTCACCAAATAGTGTTCATCAAACTGACGCAACTCATCTAGTGAATCAAACTCCTTAACAATATCTGCTGAATAATGCCGAGCTTCCAAAGGAAGCTCCTTGACGTGACGGCTATAATAATCTTCCCAGAGCTGTTCGCGATATAGTTCGTGCTTAAATTCAGTTTCTAAAATGTCTACGAATTTTTCACTAAATGCGCGATCAAAATAAACGTGCCCCACCATAGCCCAAGTATTCGTTCCACCGATTTGAACATCAATAATCGTGTGATTGGAGTCTTCCTTAGCGCAGTATTCGTCTGTGTCCCCTTCTGCAAATATAGTAGAATAATACCCTCTGTAAATATATCGTTCAAACGGATTTTCCACAAAATAATTATCCGACGAGCAAATGTAAGTGTTAGAAAGCTGGTCTCTGACTAGCATGAGAGAAGAACAGTTATTGTACTTGTAGTAATCATTATTTACAACGATTTTAACACCAAATTTTTCTGCTAGATAGAACATTTTTTCCTGCAGATAGCCTACAATAATAGTAATATCCTCTATCCCAGCTTCTTTCAACTGCTTGATTTCTCTCTCAATCAAACGCTCACCTTTGACTTGAAGCAATCCTTTTGGTAACTCATAAGACAAAGGTGCAAAACGGCTACTCATACCCGCTGCCATGATAATGGCATTCTTCACTTGATACGGAGCTAAAGCCTCCTCTCCTATGTCAGTTAAGTTATTTCCCTCGCTGATCCACTTCTTTACTTTACATTCCTTGAGAAGATTATTCACTGTCCCCACAGCGATGTCTAGCTGTTCAGCCAATTGTCTCTGTGTAAAGTTTTCATCTTTGTGAAGCAACAAAAAACGTAAAAGATTAAATTGTTTTTCTGATAACATATCCTCAGCCTCTTTCGTTCAATATTTTGTTTATTTAATTATATGATGAACAAACGCTTTTGTCAAGTTAGATTCTATATTAAAAAAACAGATGATCAAATCAATTCCATCAAAATAGTAACAAAACGAAAAAAGCTCCAAAAAAAGAACCTGAGACAAAATAGTTCTCAGCCACAAAAAAGCTAGAGATTTCCAATAGCGGAACTCTAGCTTTTTAATTTTGAGTCGTTCTCTTATTGTATTTGAGGAGGTTATTGGCCATAAGTATCAATCCCATGTCAATTCTCACTTGATGCTTCCCTCTCAGATTACATCTCTTGTAACCCAAACAAGCCTTTATCTGCCCAAAGACAGGTTCCACATCAATCTTGCGTTGAGCGAAAATCTGTCTACCTTGTCATCATAGTGCCAATTCGCTAAGTTTCTATTCGACTGTTTATACCCTCTCTTCTGTTCCTTATCAAACATGGCATATTTAATCAGATGGTTTACCTGCTTTTCATCTAAACGAAGGAGGTTCTCTTCACTTCCATATCCAGTATCTGCGACAACTGTCTGTACGTCATGTGGATAGGTTTCAAGGAATGGCAGAAGAGTCTTAGTGTCTGTCGGATTTGAGAAGATATCATAGTGAAGAACAAATTGGTTTTCAGTAGCGATTTGAAGATTATAAGCAGCCTTGAGTTGACCATTTTTCATATGGTCT
>NZ_NCVN01000043.1:0-7580 GCF_002096925.1 Streptococcus mitis
AATACAATAAGAGAACGACTCAAAATTAAAAAGCTAGAGTTCCGCAATTGGAAATCTCTAGTTTTTTTGTGGCTGAGAACTATTTTGTTTTAGGTTCTTTTCATTTATGAAATTGAATTCCTTTGTTTAATCTTTAATGATTAAAACATTAGTCTTCTTTTTTCTTGCGTGCCACAAGACCAAATCCGCTCAATACTCCAAGAAGTCCAAGAGCTGCTAGGCTAGAGTGATCTTCTGTACCAGTATTAGGAAATTCCTTAGCTGGTTTTGATGGTTTCGCAAGCTCTGGTTTCACAGAAGGAATAATTTTTTCATAAACATGAACTGTGTCGCCATTTGGAAGTTTCTTAGTCTCTACGAAGCGGTAATCTGGAATATCTCTCTTAGGAAATCTTTAAATTATATATAAATATAAATCATTACAGTATATAATTTTATATGTTTTATCAGTAGCTGTATCGAATTCACACCCTTCTAAGCCATCTGAATGATAACGTATATTCTTCATTAAATAAACTCAAGGGTGAAGTTTTTTCAATTCCAAATTTGTAAAATTAAGCTAGACAGAAAAAGCCATCTATGTTAAGCTCAGATAAACTACCTCATTTTTCTGAAAGGAACTAACATAAATGACTTATACACATCTTACCACAAATGAACTCGTAATGATAGAGGTTCACTACAAATAAGGTATAAAAGCTCTTGGAAGATCAAAGCAGACCATCTATAAGGTTATCCAATTTCTCAAAGAAGGACTTTCTATATACTTTATTCTCCCTAACTGTGCTATACTTATCTTAGTACATTCTTTGAGATTGGAGCTAATATGAAAATCCATAAAACCGTGAATCCTGTTGCCTATGAAAACACCTATTACCTGGAGGGTGAAAAACACCTCATCGTCGTCGATCCTGGCAGCCATTGGGAAGCTATTCGTCAGACAATAGAGAACATCAATAAACCAATCTGTGCTATTCTCTTGACACACGCCCATTATGACCATATCATGAGTCTGGACTTGGTTCGCGAGACTTTTGGCAATCCTCCTGTCTATATCGCAGAGAGCGAAGCTAGCTGGCTCTACACTCCTGTCGATAATCTCTCTGGTCTCCCTCGTCACGATGATATGGCAGATGTGGTCGCAAAACCTGCAGAACACACTTTTATCTTTCACGAAAAATACCAACTGGAGGAATTTCGCTTCACTGTCTTGCCAACACCTGGTCACTCTATCGGCGGTGTTTCTATCGTCTTTCCTGATGCTCATTTGGTCTTGACAGGTGATGCCCTGTTCCGTGAAACTATTGGACGAACCGACCTTCCAACTGGTAGTACGGAGCAACTACTTCACAGTATCCAGACCCAACTCTTCACCCTACCAAACTATGATGTCTATCCAGGGCATGGTCCAGCTACGACCATCGCCCATGAAAAGACCTTTAATCCTTTTTTCTAGCAAGCAAAAAACCAAGGAAACTTTTATCCTTGGTTTTTGTGTACTGCTATTCAATTCTCCATTCTTTGATTTTAGAATCTAGTCTAGTATTGAATTTCATCAAATACTAGTTGACTAGCTCAAATCCTTTCCATTCAAATTTAGCTAAATCAAGTTCATTAGAAGAAATCTCTAAGATTTGCTCTGGCTTTTGATCACTACCAATTTGAAAAATACCTTCTTTAATCTTCTGTACTCCGTCTTTATCAAAAGCATACAGACTTAAGTTCATTTCTGGTCGTGTTGACTGCCAGTCCGCATATCTGACTTGGCCGTTTTCATAAATAACTAAACTTGAACGAAATCCACCTGCAGAAGCTACATAAGCTGTATGAAGCAACTTTGGTTTTTTATTCTCTAAATAGTAAATGGCCCCTATATATTTTTTATCTCCAACAATCAATTCATCTTGACCGTCATTATTTAAATCAACGTATACATAATGGAGACTAGCTGGTTTATCATAGGTACTTAGTGTAAAGATATAGCCATACTCTTCAGAAAAAATCTTGTTCTGTTTCAACTTTTCATATAAGGATTCTCGGTCACCACTACTTAAAAGAGCCTGATAGTGATTGTACCGCTCTATTACTCCCTCGTACAAATCTTTTCCTGTTTCACTTTTCTTTTCCATTGTTGTTGACGGTGTTGCCATTGAAGAACTTGTACTAGTTTGGCTCTCTGACTTCGTAGAGGTTGCCTTCTGTTCCTCTTTGGTCGAAGATGATTGTGTTGCCGAAGGTTCTATTTTTTCCTCTTTTTTGTTTGCGCCACAAGATGCTAAAACAAAAACAGTAAGAATAGCTGAAAGCATCATTAAAAATTTCTTCATGTTAACCTCTTTAATCCATCCTATATAGATTTACGGATTTTAGTATTAGATTCAATTCATTACCAAATAATCACGCGCTCCTCTGGCGAACGCCACATTCCGTCGCCTTCTTTTACATCATAGGTTGTAAAGAAATCATCGAAGTTTGGTACTTGTACATTGACACGGAGTTTGGCTGGTGCGTGCACATCGACGCTAGCCAAAAGTTTCATAAATTCTGAACGACCTTTCATGCGCCAGATACGACCGAAGTTGTAGAAGAATTCTTCTGCTGAGAAGTCTGGTTCTCTCTTAGCTGCTTCAAGCGCTGCAGCGATTCCTCCCAAGTCAGCCACGTTTTCTGATACAGTCAATTTACCGTTGATGGTTGCTCCATAAGAATCCTGTCCATCAAATTGGTCAATAACTTTTTGTGTTTTCTCCTTGAAGGCGGTATAGTCACTCTCTGTCCACCAATCCTTGAGGCTACCATTTTCGTCAAAGGAAGCTCCGTTGGTATCAAAGGCGTGGGAAATTTCATGGGCAATAACTGCCCCGATACCCCCGTAGTTAGCAGAAGATGACTGATGCAAATCATAGAAAGGTGCTTGTAAAATAGCCGCTGGAAAGACAATCAGGTTCTTCTGTGGATTGTAGTAGGCATTGACCATATGAGCAGGCATGCCCCATTCCTTGTAGTCTACAGGCTGGTTCCACTTGCTCCAACTGTGCTTGATTTCTACACGCGCAAAGGCTAAAGCATTGTCAAAAAGACTAGCAGTCTCATCCACTACCTTGTCTTTGTAGCGTGCTGGCAATTCTTCTGGGTAACCAATATAAGGCTTGATAACATTGAGTTTGACGATGGCCTTGTCACGAGTTTCAGGAGTCAACCAGTCATTTTTAGCCAAGCGTTCCTTATAGACATCAATCATAGTTGCCACTTTTTTCTCCACGTCTGCCTTAGCCTCTGGGGAGAATTTTTCATGTGCATACCAGAGACCCAAGGCTTGTTTGAAAGGACCTTGTGCTAGCTGGTAGGCTGCCTTGACCTTTTCTTTGGCTTCTGGAACTCCTGAAAGCGCACGGCTATAGGCACCTGACAAGACACGGATTTCTTCTGTTAAATAGCTGGTTGAGAGATTCACAACACTTAAAATTAAGGTTGCCTTGAGGAGAGGCCATGCCTCTTCACTATAGAATTGATCTGCGGATTGCCAGAAACGTTCCTCGTCTACGATAACCTTGTCTGGTGCTTGTCCAAGAACAGCTTGGAAGAAGTCATCCAAAGGTAGGGCAGGCGCGAATTTTTTGAAATCTTCATAAGCATATGGATGGTAAAGTTTAGCATACTCTGAACTTTCTTCATTAGAAAGCACCACTGCCGCAATTCGACGGTCCAATTCTAGTCTTTTCTCTAACAAGTCTTCAATTTCTTCATCAGAGAAATCATAAGCCTTGAGGAGATTGGCACTGGTTTCTTTCCAAAGAGTCAAGAGTTCCTCGCGCTGAGGATGGTCTTCAGCATAGTAGGTCGTATCTGGCAGGATCGTGCTTGGAGCGCTAGCCCATAAAACGTTGATTCTGGCATCCATAAAGTCTGGCGATACACCAAAAGGAAGGAAGTTAGGTTTTCCTGCAAGTTCAAACTCTGCTAGTCTAGCTGTAAAATCTGCAAAAGTCTCTAATTCTTGGAATTCTTTAAGGAGTGGTAAGACAGGTGTGATACCGTCAGCTTCTCTCTTGTCAAAATCACGAACTAGGCGGTGGTATTTGACAAAGTTTGCCAAGATAGCATCCTCAGGCACCTCTTCACCTGCCAACCACTTGTCTGTTGTCGCCAGCATCAGGTCTTCAATTTCCTGGTCTAAATCAACAAAACCTCCAGTTTGAGACTTATCTGCTGGGATTTCTGCTGTTTTCTGCCATTCTCCATTGATTGCATCATAAAAATCATCTTGATAACGTGTCATCTTGTTCTCGCTTTCATTTTTTTAAGTTATTGCTAGCTTAACAAAAATTGCTTGGGAATGCAATTAAAAATGAACTTTCTCTTGCCATCATTTTTCAGTTATTATTTTAATTTTTTTAAAAATTAACTTGACTTAATTTTTTTTTTAATGTATATTAAGAGACAGGAGGAATATAAATTTATGATACGTATCGAAAACCTCAGTGTCTCCTACAAAGAAACGTTGGCACTTAAGGATATTTCACTAGTGCTCCATGGACCAACAATTACCGGTATCATTGGTCCAAACGGTGCTGGGAAATCAACACTATTAAAAGGGATGCTGGGAATTATCCCACATCAAGGTCAGGCATTTCTCGATGACAAGGAAGTTAAAAAATCCTTACACCGAATCGCCTATGTCGAACAAAAAATCAATATCGACTACAACTTTCCCATCAAGGTCAAGGAATGTGTCTCTCTAGGACTCTTTCCCTCTATCCCTCTCTTTCGAAGTTTAAACGCTAAACATTGGAAGAAAGTGCAAGAAGCCCTTGAAATCGTCGGGCTAGCTGACTACGCAGAACGGCAAATCAGTCAACTGTCTGGAGGTCAATTCCAGCGGGTCTTGATTGCCAGATGTTTGGTTCAGGAAGCCGACTATATCCTCTTGGATGAACCCTTTGTTGGGATTGACTCTGTTAGTGAGGAAATCATCATGAATACGCTGAGAGATCTGAAAAAAGCTGGGAAGACGGTTCTCATCGTCCACCACGACCTCAGCAAGGTTGCCCACTACTTCGATCAAGTCTTGCTTGTCAATCGAGAAGTGATTGCCTTTGGTCCAACCAAAGAAACCTTTACCGAAGCCAATCTCAAAGAAGCTTACGGTAATCGACTCTTTTTCAATGGAGGTGACCTATGATTGCAGAATTTATCGATGGATTGCAAAAATTCCATTTCTTACAAAATGCCTTGATAACAGCCATTGTCGTCGGGGTCGTAGCTGGAGCTGTAGGATGTTTCATCATCCTACGCGGGATGTCACTCATGGGAGATGCCATTTCACATGCTGTCTTACCAGGTGTAGCCCTCTCCTTCATCTTGGGCCTTGACTTCTTTATCGGAGCCATTGTCTTTGGATTGCTAGCTGCTATCATCATTACCTACATCAAGGGGAACTCGATTATCAAAAGCGATACCGCCATCGGCATTACCTTTTCTTCTTTCTTAGCCCTCGGTATCATCTTGATTAGTGTCGCTAAAAGTTCAACTGACCTTTTCCATATTCTTTTCGGAAATATCCTGGCCGTC
The DNA here is from genome assembly GCF_002096925.1 of Streptococcus mitis. Lineage (GTDB taxonomy): Bacteria > Bacillota > Bacilli > Lactobacillales > Streptococcaceae > Streptococcus > Streptococcus mitis_AF. Next base: position 5,572 of record NZ_NCVN01000043.1, read on the forward strand.
CAAGATACGGATATGTTTATTACTATGGGTGTTGGTGCAGTCATTCTCTTGTTAATCTGGATTTTCTTCAAGCAACTCTTGATAACTTCCTTTGATGAACTCTTGGCCAAAGCCATGGGAATGCCTGTCAATTTCTATCACTACCTTCTCATGGTACTCTTGACTCTCGTGTCTGTGACAGCCATGCAAAGTGTCGGAACTATCCTGATTGTAGCCATGCTGATTACCCCAGCTGCAACTGCTTATCTGTATGCTAATAGCCTGAAAAGCATGATTTTCCTTTCCTCAACCTTTGGAGCTACTGCTTCAGTTTTGGGACTCTTTATCGGTTATAGCTTTAACGTTGCGGCAGGTTCTAGTATCGTGCTCACAGCTGCTAGTTTCTTTCTCATTAGCTTCTTTATCGCTCCAAAACAACGATATTTGAAACTGAAAAATAAACATTTGTTAAAATAAGGGGCAAAACCCCAATAAATTGGAGGATCTAATGAAAAAATTAGGTACATTACTCGTTCTTTTTCTTTCTGTCATTGCTCTTGTAGCATGTGCTAGCGGAAAAAAAGATGCAGCTTCTGGTCAAAAACTAAAAGTTGTTGCTACAAACTCAATCATCGCTGATATTACTAAAAATATTGCTGGTGATAAGATTGATCTTCACAGTATCGTTCCTGTTGGTCAAGACCCACACGAATACGAACCACTCCCTGAAGACGTTAAGAAAACTTCTCAAGCTGATTTGATTTTCTATAACGGTATCAACCTTGAAACAGGTGGCAATGCTTGGTTTACAAAATTGGTAGAAAATGCTAAGAAAACTGAAAACAAAGACTACTTTGCAGTCAGCGAAGGCGTTGATGTTATCTACCTTGAAGGTCAAAACGAAAAAGGCAAAGAAGATCCACACGCTTGGCTTAACCTTGAAAACGGGATTATTTTTGCTAAGAATATCGCAAAACAATTGAGCGCTAAAGACCCTAGCAACAAGGAATTCTACGAAAAAAATCTCAAAGAATATACTGATAAGCTAGACAAACTTGACAAGGAAGCTAAAGAGAAATTTAACAACATCCCTGCTGAGAAGAAATTGATCGTAACCAGCGAAGGATGCTTCAAATACTTCTCTAAAGCCTACGGTGTCCCAAGTGCCTATATCTGGGAAATCAACACTGAAGAAGAAGGAACACCTGACCAAATCAAGACCTTGGTTGAAAAACTTCGCCAAACAAAAGTTCCTTCACTCTTTGTAGAATCAAGTGTGGATGACCGTCCAATGAAGACTGTTTCTCAAGACACAAACATCCCAATCTACGCACAAATCTTTACTGACTCTATCGCAGAACAAGGTAAAGAAGGCGACAGCTACTACAACATGATGAAATACAACCTTGATAAGATTGCTGAAGGATTGGCAAAATAATACTCTTCGAAAATCTCTTCAAACCACGTCAGCTTCCATCTGCAACCTCAAAACAGTGTTTTGAGCAACCTGTGGCTAGCTTCCTAGTTTGCTCTTTGATTTTCATTGAGTATAAGCCTCTAAAAAACGTCATTCTCACATGTGAACTGCACCCCAAAAGTTAGACAGAAAAAACTAACTTTTGGGGTGTTTTTATTATGAAATTAACTTATGATGATAAAGTTCAAATCTATGAACTTAGAAAAAAAAGGATATAGCTTAGAGAAGCTTTCAAATAAATTTGGGATAAACAATTCTAATATTAGGTACATGATTAAATTGATTGATCGTTACGGAATAGAGTTCGTCAAAAAAGGAAAAAATCGTTACTATTCTCCTGATTTAAAACAAGAAATGATTCATAAAGTCTTACATGAAGGCTGGACTAAAGATAGAGTTTCTCTTGAATACGGCCTCCCAAGTCGTACGATACTTCTTAACTGGCTAGCACAATACAAGAAAAACGGGTATACTATTGTTGAGAAAACAAGAGGGAGAGTACCTAAAATGGGACAGAAGCCAAAAATGAGACCTGAAGAGAGGACAGAATTAG